>NZ_JBEXTV010000002.1:0-86143 GCF_040628835.1 Streptomyces sp. NPDC006134
CAGGCGGCGCTTCATGCCGCCGGAGTAGGTGGAGGCGGGCTTCTTGGCGGCCTCGGTCAGGCCGAAGCGCTCCAGCAGCCCGGCGGCCACCCGCCACCCCTCCCGCCGGGGCAGGTGGTGCAGGTCCGCCATCAGCAGCATGTTCTCCTCGCCGGTGATCAGCCCGTCGACGGCGGAGAACTGCCCGGTGACCCCGATCGCGGCACGCACGGCCTGCGGGTCGGCGGCCAGGTCGTGTCCGCCGATGCGGATGTCGCCGGCGTCGGCGGTGACGAGCGTGGAGAGGATCTTCACCGCGGTGGTCTTGCCGGCGCCGTTCGGGCCGAGCAGGGAGAAGATCGTTCCTTCCGGGACGGCCAGGTCGACGCCGTCGAGGACGGTCTTGTCGCCGTAGGACTTGCGCAGCCCGTTCGCCGCGATGGCCAAGCTGGTCATGAGGGGTGCTCCTCGGTCTGTGCGGGCTTACGGGGTCACAGGCTGCGGGCGGTGATGTCGCCGTGGGCGGTGGTGGCGTGGAGGGCCAGGGCGGCGTCGGGGCCGTCGGTGTTGGTGAGCGCGTTGTGGATGCGGCCGTAGGTGGTGCCGGCGTCGAGGGTGGCGGAGGTGCCGCGGGCGGCGCCGATGGTGATGTCGCCCTGTTCGGTGCGCAGGGTGACGGTGCCGTGCACGGCCTCGGTGATGCGCAGGTCGCCCTTCTGGGTGCTGATCCGGGCGGGGCCGCCCAGGCGGCCGACGGTGATGTCGCCGGCGAGGGTGGTGAGGTGGGCGCTCGCGGTCTCGTCGAGCTTGACGGTGGCCTGGGCGCCTTCGAAGGTGACGTCGCCGAGGCGTCCGACGCCGCGGAGTTCGGCGGCGGCGGCCTTGCCCTCGACGTGGGAGCCGGCGGGCAGCTGGACGGTGACCTCGAGGGTGCCGGACGGGCCGAGGAGCTGGTTCTTGGACTCGGGGGTGTGGATGCGCAGGACGCCGTCGGTGTAGGTGACCTGGGTCTGCTCGGCGGCCTTGACGTCGCGGCTCTTGGCGGGGTTGGCGGGCAGGACCTCGACGGTGGTGTCGGTGCGGTCGGCGGCGATGAACCGGATGTGTCCGGCGGGGATGTCGAAGCGGGCGGAGACGGGGGCGGGGGTGGCGAACTTCTGCATCGTGTGCTCCTTGTCCTGCGGGGCGGGCCCTTGCGGCCCGTCGTTTCTGACAGTGGAAACGCTACGTTGCATTTCCAGGCGGGGCAACATGCTTGTTGCGAACTATTGCTATAAGCGCAGGTGAGAGCACAGAAATCGTTGCAACGGTTTCTGAGGTAATGCAACAAGCTCACCCTGGTTCGTTGCAATGGATTGTGAGCGAACGCTATAGTGGGGTCACCACGGACCACGAAGGAGGCCGCGATGCCGGGAGGCAGACTCACCCAGCAGGAACGCCAGCAGATCGCGCTGGGACTGGCCGACGGCCTCGCCTACGCGGAAATCGCCCGACGGCTCGACCGCCCGACCTCGACCGTCACCCGCGAGGTCATGCGCAACGGCGGCCCCACCGCCTACCGCGCCGACCTCGCCCATCACGCCGCCGAACGCCGCGCCCACCGGCGCAGGCAGACCGCGCCCCAGGGCTCGGAGGCGCCCCCGCAGCCCCACGGACGCGACGCCGAGGCCGTGCGCGCGTACGAGGAGACGCTCGCCACCGTCTTCATGGCCTCGGGCATGCCCAAGATGATGGCCCGCGTCATGGCCTGCCTCACCCTCACCGACGCGGGCCACCTCACCGCGTCCGAACTCGCCCGGCGCCTCCAGGTCAGCCCGGCGTCCGTCTCCAAAGCGATCACGTTCCTCGACAGCCAGGGCCTCGTCCGCCGGGAACGCGACGAACGCCGCCGCGAGCGCTACGTCGTCGACGACGACGTCTGGTACCAGTCGATGATGGCCAGCGCCCGCTCCCTGGTCCACGTCGTCGAGACCGCGCGGCAGGGCGTCGGCGTCCTCGTCCCCGGCACCCCGGCCGCCACCCGCCTGGAGAACATCGCCCGCTTCCTCGACTACGTCTCCGAGAGCACCGCCCGCGCCGCGGAGCAGGGCCGCGACATCCTCCACACCAAACCCGGGACATCCCCGGGCGGCACCGCCGAGCCGGCCGAATGACGGAGCGGGGTCCCCGGGGCACGGAATCCGCCCCGGAAACCCCGCTCCGACCGCGCCCCGGAGGGCCGGCGGCGCCTCATGAAGCCGTCGGCGTCCAGTCCCCCAGCCAGTCCCGGACCTCCTGGTCCGCCGCCTGGGCGTCGGTCAGCTGCGGGCGGTCGGCGCTCGCGGCGCCCGCGCCGGGACCGGTGTTGCGGTACTCGGCGAAGCGGTCGTCCTTCCAGGAGAAGCCGCTCATGTCGGTCCACGGCGCGGTCTTGATCGCGGCGCTGAGGGTGGTGTTGCGGACCGTGGTCTGCGGGTCCAGCGTGGCATCGCCGCCCGCGTGCCAGGGGCGGCCGAGGTGGAAGGTGCGGTCCGAGACGGCGCCGTTCACCGTGGAGTTGGCGATGAGGATGCCCTTGCGGCCGGCGGCCGTGCTCGGGGCCGTGACATAGCCGGCGGAGGTGCCGTCCCAGCGCTTCTTCAGGGTGATGACGGACCGGTCGATCACCGCGGTGGCCCGGCCGAAGATGAAGTCGACGTTGCCGACGACGTAGGAATTGGTCATGTAGACGCGGCCCAGCCGGTCCTTGGCCGCCGTGTCGAGCAGAAGCGTGTCCTGGTCGCCCTCGACGATCACCGAGTCCAGGAACACCTTGTCCGACGCCGTGCGCAGGGCGACGGCCTGGTGGCCGGAGATGTGCTGGTTGGCCTTCTCGTCGAAGTCGTTGGCGATGGTCAGGTTGCGGGCCTGGAAGTCGTCCGCCTCGACGGCGACGGTGGCGCTGCCGCCGGTGCCGTAGGTGCCGCCGCCCGGTTTGGGGGTGCCGGAGGCGTTGTCGTAGACGATGACGGTGTCCTTGCGGCTGGCGCCCGTGCCCTGGATGGTGACGTGCGGCTTGCTGGAGGGGACCTTCACCGTCTCGCGGTACGTGCCCGGCCCGACCGCGATGACGACCCGGCCCGGGTTGTTCGCGGGGACGGCGTTCACCGCGGCCTGGACGGTGGAGTACTGGCCGGAGCCGTCCTTGGCGACGGTGAGGGTGGTGGCCGCGGCGTCTGCGTCTGCGGCTGCGGCTGCGGCGGAGGTTGCCGTGGTCCCCAGGGAACTGCGCGGCCCGGCACCGGACTTGAGCAGCGCGGGCAGGTCCGCCGCCTCGTCGAGGGTGTAGCCGTAGTACGCCTTCGGGTCGAAGGCCGTACCGCCGCTCTCGTTGCGTCCGCTGGTGCCGGAGAAGACGTTGCCGCGCTGCACGACCGACGCCGTGGCGTCCTTGATGACGGGGTTGTCGACGCCCTGGAAGCAGGAGTTCTCCAGGACCATCTTCGTCTTCCCGCGCGCGTAGTTGCCGTAGGAGGTGGTGATGGCGGTCCCCGGGACGTCCTCCAGGACGTTGTTGTAGAGGTGCGCGTGGGCGGCGTTGTCCGTGGACGGGTTGCGCTGCTCGGTCTCGCGGAACCAGTTGTGGTGGACCGTGATGTCGGTGACGGTGTTCTCGGTCCAGCCGATGCCGAACGTCTTGTTGTTGTCGCTCAGCTTGTTCCACGACACGGTGACGTTCGTGCTGTCCTTGCGGACGTCGATGAGCCCGTCCGCCATGTGCCGCAGGTCGTTGTGGTCGATCCAGACGTGGTGGGCGCCGTCCATCTGGATCGCGTCGTAGTCGTGGTCCTTGTCGTTCCAGACGCCCTGGTACGAGTCCCGGATCGTCAGGTTCCGGATGATCACGTTGTGCACGCCGGGGCCGAGGAAGAAACCGCCGCCGACGATGTGCCCGGCGGTGCCGGAGCCGATGATCGTCTTGTCCGAGGCGACCTTGATCTCCTTGCCGACGGGGTTCATGGTGATCGTCCCCGCGACGACGATGACGTACGGCTCGGGAGCGGTCGCGTACTTCTCCAGCTCCGCGAGCGTGCGGACGGTGACGGTCTGCCCGCCCCGCCCGCCATACGTGCCGTCCTGGCCGAGGGAGTCGACGGACGCGAAGCCGTCGGCGGTCGCCGTCGCCCACGCGGGCGCTTCGGCCGCTGCCGCCTGATGCTGCGCGCCCTCGCCGATGACGAACACGCCTGCGGCGATCAGGGCCAGGGGGACACCGGCCGCGAGTGCCGTCGTCTTCCCGCGCCTGCGGGGCCGGGGTTTGCCACGAGTCGTCTCATCCATGCGGGTTCCGTTCCGTGCGTGGGGATGGTCGACGGGTAGTCGCCACGCGTGGCGCGCGGGTTGCCGCGGCGGCCGAACGAACGGGGCCGGTCCGGCGTCGGAGTCGGGACGAGAGGAGGCCCGGATGAAGGGCGTACGAGGACCGGTGGTGCTGCTGCTCGCGCTCACCGGATGCGCGGCGGGGGAGAACGGGGGCGACGCGGCGGCGTCCTGCGCCTACCTGGTGCGGTACGAGGGGCGGACGTACGCGGACCGGGCCGGCGTCGACTTCGAGGTGGCGGATCACATCGGTACGGCGGTCCTGCCGCCCTGCGACGACACCCCGGACGCCGGGGAGCCGGGCGGCACCGCCACCTCGGTCAAGGTCTTCCGGGTGGTGGGCCGGGACCCCGGAAAGGCCATCGCGGTGGGCACGTCGCCGGACGATGTGGTCCTGGTCTTCGCACAGACCGCCTCGGAGGAGGGCGCCTGACACCCCCGGCACGCCCGGTTCTCACGGCTCCCCGCTGTCGCCGGGCAACCGGGCACCCCGGCTGACCGCGACCCGCAGGACGTCCTCCAGGGACTCGGCGGTCCGGACGAGCGCGAACCGCACGGCCCGCTCACCGGCCTTGGCGTCGCCGAGCACGGCCCTGGCCCCTGCCAGCACCTGCGCCGCGGAGCGCAGTTGGGCGGCCTCGATGTCGTCGGCGAGCCGGGAGAGCGGGCTGTGCGGATCGTCGCTGCTGAGGTAGCAGGGCTTGCCGTCGTCGCCCGTCCAGGGGAGCAGCCTCATGCGGACACCTCCACGGGGTGCCCCTCGCGGGCGAGCAGGTAGGGCCGTACCAGCGGGGTGTCGAGCCAGACGGGCTCCAGGACGGGGGGCGGAGAGTGCGGCGGGGCCGGGGGCGACGGCGGTGCCGCGGCGCGGTGGCGCCCCTCGGCGGGCAGCAGGAGCCGTACGAGGGCGAGCAGGACGGTCTCGCAGAGCGCGGCGAGGCGCAGGCGCAGAGGCATGGGGGTGCCCTTCGAGTGTGAGCAGAGGTGGTTGACGAGCGGTGATTACCGTTCGTGCCTCGATGGTCACGGATAGCGCGTACGCTGCGGAAGAGGTTCGGCGTTGTCTGGCGCCCAGACAACGGGGAGGGGTGACGTGGGCGAGAAGGTTGACGCGCAGCGGGTTTCCGGGCGGGCGATGCTCGGGCAGACGCTGAAGGTCCTGCGGGAGAAGGCCGGGAAGTCACTGGGGCAGCTGGCCGAGGAGACCGGGTACGAGAAGAGCTACCTGAGCCGCCTGGAGTCGGGCGAGCGGCTGTCCAAGGTGACGGTCATGGAGGACCTGGACGAGTACTACGGCACCGGTGACCTGCTGTTGAGCCACTGGAAGGCGGCTCGGCTGGATGCGTTCAAGGACCAGTACAAGGAGTTCATGGCGCTGGAGACGACGGCGCGGATCATGTGGAAGTTCTCGCCGGGCATTCCGGGGCTTCTGCAGACCGAGGACTTCGCTCGGGGGGTGTTGTCTGGCGCTCAGACAACGGCTGACGGTGAGGAGGCTGTCGAGGAGCAGGTGGCGGCACGGCTCGGGCGTCAGTACCTGCTGAAGCAGAAGCCGGAACCCGAGGTCCGGATCATCATGGACGAGGTCGCACTCCGACGTCCCGCTGCCCGCGGCAAGATCTGGCAGGACCAGCTGCTGCATCTTGAGGCTGTCGCGCTATGGCCCAACGTGGCGCTCCAAGTACTGCCGTTCTCGGCGGGAGCGCACCACCATATGAACGGGTCCTTGACGCTGCTCTGGCAGAGCGACGGAGGCGCTGTTGCCTACAAGGAAGGCAACGGTTGCAGCCGCTTGATCGAGGATCCGCACGAGGTTCTTCGGCAGCGATTGTCCTACGATCGGCTCCGCGACCTGGCGCTGTCCCCGTCGGACTCGCTCGCGTTCATCAGGGACGTACTGGAGGAGCACAGATCATGACGGGCATCCCCGATCTCAGCACGGCCGTGTGGCGCAAGTCGAGCTACAGCGAAGGGGGAGACAACGACTGCGTCGAAGTCGCCGACAACTGCCCAGGCGTAGTCCCGGTCCGCGACAGCAAGCTCTCTGCGGGACCGGTCATCGTGTTCGGCGCCGGCTCCTGGACGTCGTTCCTGGCGGGCGTCAAGGGCTGATGGAGGGGGTGCGTACCCATGAACCGAGCTTCTGACCTCACCACCGCCGCATGGCGCAAGTCGTCCTACAGCGACGGGGGAGACAACAACTGCGTCGAGGTCGCGGAAAACTGCCCCGGCGTAGTCCCGGTCCGGGACAGCAAGCTGTCGGCGGGGCCGGTGATCGTGTTCGGCACCGGCTCCTGGACGTCGTTCCTGGCGGGCGTCAAGGGCTGACGGGGAACCCCCCTCAAGCCGACGGCGGTTCCTCCGGCGGCGGCGTCGGCGCCCCCGGCAGCCGGATCGTGGCGATCGTGCCGCCGCCCTGAGCCGGGTCCAGCCGCACCTCGCCGCCCGCCTGCTGCACCGTACGGGCGACGATCGACAGGCCGAGGCCGGAGCCGGGCAGGGCGCGGGCGGAGGGGGAGCGCCAGAACCGGTCGAAGACGCGGGGGAGTTCGTCGGCGGCGATGCCGGGCCCGTGGTCGCGGACGGTGAGGACGCCGTCGGCGAGCCGCACCTCGATCGTGCCGCCCTGGGGGCTGAACTTCACCGCGTTGTCCAGGACGTTGACCACCGCGCGCTCCAGCGCGGCCGGTTCCGCGCGGACGTACCACGGCCGTACGTCGGCCGTGATCGTCAGCTCCGGGCCGCGCAGCCGGGCGCGGCGCAGGGCGGACTCGACGACGTCGTGCCAGGCGACGATCCGGGTCTTGGCGCCGGTGTGCTGGTCCTGCTCGGGGCGGGAGAGCTCCTGGAGGTCGCCGATGAGCGCGGCCAACTCCGTGACCTGCGCCTTCACCGAGGCCAGGAGCGCCTTGCGATCGGCTTCCGGGATCGGGCGGCCGGTCTCCTCGCTGCGGGTGAGGAGTTCGATGTTGGTGCGCAGGGAGGTGAGCGGGGTGCGCAGTTCGTGCCCGGCGTCGGCGATGAGCTGCTGCTGGAGCTCGCGGGAGCTGGCCAGGGCGGACGTCATCGAGTTGAAGGAGCGGGACAGCCGGGCGATCTCGTCCTCGTCGCCGTCCTCGACGGGGATGCGGACGGTGAGGTCCTCGGTGCGGGCCACGTGCTCCACGGCGCGGGTCAGCTCGTCCACGGGGCGCAGCCCGGCGCGGGCCACCCACAACCCGGCGGCGCCCGCGCCGACGACCCCGGCGCCCGCGACGAAGACGAGCACCAGCGCGAGGCTGCGCAGGGAGCCGTTCACCTCGTCCAGGGGCCGCGCGGCGGACACGGCGACGCCGGACAGGCCCGGCACGGTGTAGGTGAAGGCGCGGTACCGGGTGCCGTCGGAGGCGGTGGCGTTGTGCAGGACGTCGGGGGAGGTGCCCTCGGCCACGTCGTGGTCGGCGTCGGTGAGCGCGACCTTCTCCGTGCCGATGATGAGGCAGCTCTGCCCCTGCCGGTCCACCAGCTGCACTGTCGAGCCGAACAGGTTCGGCTCCTGCGCGGTGGCCTCGTGGGCGCACAGGCCGGTGGGCAGATCGACGTAGCGCGTCACCTGCTGGAAGCTCATGCGGTTGGCCCGCAACGCGTCGTCCAGCGAGTTCATCAGGACGTTCTTCACCACGAACCAGCACGCCACGGCCGCCGCCGCGACCGCGAGCGCCACCGCCGCCGCCACCAGCAGGGCCAGCCGCGAGCGCAGGGGCAGGGCACGGTACCGCTTGATCACTCGGCGCCGCCCTGCCGCAGCACGTAGCCGACGCCCCGGACCGTGTGGACCAGGCGGGGCTCACCGCCGGCCTCGGTCTTGCGGCGCAGGTACATCACGTACACGTCCAGCGAGTTGGACGACGGCTCGAAGTCGAAGCCCCACACCGCCTTCAGGATCTGCTCCCGGGTGAGGACCTGGCGCGGGTGCGCCAGGAACATCTCCAGCAGCGTGAACTCGGTGCGGGTCAGCTCCACCGGCCGCCCGCCCCGGGTCACCTCGCGGGTCGCCAGGTTCATGCGCAGGTCGGCGAAGGCGAGGACGTCCTCCTCCTCGGCGGAGGCCGCCGCCACGGCCGCCGCGTAGGAGCTGCGGCGCAGCAGCGCCCGGATCCGGGCGAACAGCTCGTCCAGCTCGAACGGCTTGACCAGGTAGTCGTCGGCGCCCGCGTCCAGCCCGGTCACCCGGTCGCCGACCGTGTCGCGGGCGGTCAGCATCAGGATCGGGGTGGTGTCGCCGGCGGCGCGGATGCGGCGGGCGGCGGTCAGGCCGTCCATGCGGGGCATCTGGATGTCGAGGACGACCAGGTCGGGCCGGTAGGCCGCCGCCTTCGCCAGGGCGTCGGCGCCGTCGGCGGCGACCTCGGTGTCGTACCCCTCGAAGGCGAGGCTGCGCTGGAGTGCTTCGCGCACCGCCGGCTCGTCGTCGACGATCAGGATGCGCTGGGGGTCACGGTCGCCGTCTGCGGGACTCATGGGTGTACGGATCCTCGGGTGCGGTCGGGTACGGGACGGGTACGGACGCGGGTGCGTACGGGTTGCCAGGGCTGTCAGACCTGTCAGACCTGTCAGTCTTGCCAGACCTGCCAGTCTTGCCAGACCTGTCGGTGCTGCCAGTGCTGCCAGTGCTGTCAGGTTGTCGACGCCTTCAGCGTCGCACGTCCGCGCCGGTGCCGTGCAGGTGACCGTCCTCAGTCGTGCGCGCCCGCCCGCAGCTTGGCCAGGTCGGCCTTGACGGTGTCGATCGGGATGGCGAAGCCGAGGCCGACGCTGCCCGCGTCGGCGGACGAGCCGGCCGCCGAGTACATCGCGGAGTTGATGCCGACGATGCGGCCGTTCATGTCGATCAGCGCGCCACCGGAGTTGCCCGGGTTGAGGGAGGCGTCGGTCTGGATCGCCTTGTACGTCGTCGTGGACGACCCGGTGTCGCCGTTGAACTGCCGGCCGCCGAACTCGAACGGCCAGCCGCCGTCCGGCTGCTGCTGCCCCTCGTCGGTCGGCACGGTCACGTCCCGGTCCAGGGCGGAGACGATGCCGCTGGTGACGGTGCCGGTCAGCCCCTCGGGGGAGCCGATCGCCACGACCTGGTCGCCGACCCGCAGGCCGCCGGAGTCGCCGAGGGTGGCCGCCGGCAGACCGGAGGCGCCCTTCAGCTTGATCAGCGCCAGGTCCTTGGCGCTGTCGGTGCCCACGACCTCGGCGGTGTACTTCTTGCCGTCGCTGGTCGTCACGGTGACCGAGGAGGCGCCGGAGACGACGTGGTTGTTGGTGACGATCTCGCCGTCGCTCGTGATGATCACGCCGGAGCCGGTGGAGGAACCGGCGCGCGTGGTGGCGCCGATCTCGACGATGCTGGGGCTGACCGCCTGGGCGACCCCGGCAACCGTGCCCTTCTGCGCGGCCGGGACGGCGGTGGTGCCGGCGGAGCTCGCGGCGACCGTGTCGCTGCCGGTGAGCTCCTGGATGCCGTACGCGGTGCCGCCGCCGACGGCCGCCGCGACGATCGCCACGGCCGCGAACAGCGCGACCGGACCGCGCCGGACCCGCCTGCGCGCGGGCTCCCCGGCGGTGGCACCGGCGGTGGCACCGGCGGTCGGCACGCCGGCCGGCGGGACCGGAGGCTGCGCGGGCGGGGGCGGCCACTCGGGGTTCACGGGAGAGTCAACGTACTGCGCATCGCCCTGGTACGGGGTCTCGCCCCGGCCGGGGTCCGGGCTCTCGTACTCGCCGCTGCGGCGGAAGCTCTCGGTCATGTCCACGAGCATCACGGCCGATCATGAGAGCCGCCTGAGTGCCACCTGAGAAGCCCGGCAGAACCTCGTATGCCCGATATAAAGCCGCTCCCGCGGCCTGGGCGCGGGACTCCGCGGCTCCGCCTACCGGCAGCCGCAGGAGTGGCGCACCACCAGCCGCGACGGGAACACCTTCAGCCGCTCCCGCCGGGAGCCCGCCACCCGCAGCCCGTCGTCGAGGACCAGGTCGACGGCGGCCCGCGCCATCGCCGAGCGGTCGGAGGCGACCGTCGTCAGCGGCGGGTCGGCCAGCGCCGCCTCCTTGATGTCGTCGAACCCGGCCACCGCCAGCTCGCCCGGCACGTCGATGCGCAGCTCGCGCGCCGCGCGCAGCAGGCCGATCGCCTGATCGTCGGTGGAGCAGAAGATCGCGGGCGGGCGGTCGGGCCCGGACAGGATGCCCAGCGCGATCTGATAGGCGTCGTACCGGTTGTACGGCGCTTCGAAGAGCCGCCCCTCGGTGGACAGGCCGGCCTCCCGCATCGCGCGCCGCCACCCCTCGACGTGGTCGGAGACGGGGTCGCCGACGGCGGGGGTCTCGGCCGTGCCGCCCATGCAGGCGACGTAGGGGTGGCCGTGCTCCAGCAGGTGGCGCACGGCGAGCTGGGCGCCGCCCAGGTCGTCGGTGACGACGGCGACGTCGTCCATGGCCTCGGGGCGTTCGTGCAGCAGCACCACGCGGGCGTCCCAGGCGTCGATCTCGGCGGCGGCCAGATCGTTCAGCGCGTGGCTGACGAGGATCAGGCCCGAGACGCGCATCCCGAGGAACGCCCGCAGGTAGTGGACCTCGCGCTCGCCGATGTAGTCGGTGTTGCCGACCAGCACCATCTTCCCGCGCTCGGAGGCGGCCTGCTCCACCGCGTGCGCCATCTCCCCGAAGAAGGGCTGGCGGGCGTCCGGGATGATCAGGCCTATGAGATCCGTACGCCGGGACGCCATCGCCTGGGCCACCCGGTCGGGCCGGTACCCCAGTTCCTTGATCGCGGCGAGCACGCGCTCCCGCGTGGCCGGGGCGACCGGCCGGGGTCCGTTGTTGATGACATAGCTGACGACGGCAGTGGAGGTCCCTGCCAGCCGCGCCACATCATCCCGAGTCACCTTGGCCACGCGCGGAGTCTACGCGGATGGACCCCTTCTGGGCAGGGCGTATCGGCTCGCGTGACGCGGGCCGCGCCCCGCCGCTACGCCTCCGCCCGGGCCTCGGCGGCGGCCGGGACGGGCGAAGTGCCCGACTCGCCCCGCTTTGCCCGCCCGGTGTCCTTGGCGCCGGTCTCCTCCGCGGCCCGGGCCGGCTTCTCCGGCTTCTCGGGCGTGACGAACCGGTAGCCGACGTTGCGGACGGTGCCGATCAGCGACTCGTGCTCGGGGCCGAGCTTGGCGCGCAGCCGCCGTACGTGGACGTCGACCGTGCGGGTGCCGCCGAAGTAGTCGTAGCCCCAGACCTCCTGGAGGAGCTGGGCGCGGGTGAAGACGCGGCCCGGGTGCTGGGCGAGGTACTTCAGCAGCTCGAACTCCTTGAAGGTCAGGTCCAGGACCCGGCCCTTGAGCTTGGCGGAGTACGTCGCCTCGTCCACCGACAGGTCGCCGTTGCGGATCTCCATGGGGGAGTCGTCGGCGACGATCTGCTGGCGGCCCATGGCCAGCCGCAGCCGGGCCTCGACCTCCGCCGGGCCGGCGGTGTCCAGCAGCACGTCGTCGATGCCCCAGTCGGCGGTGACGGCGGCGAGGCCGCCCTCGGTGACGACGAGGAGCAGCGGGCAGCCGGGGCCGGTCGAGCGCAGCAGCTGGCACAGGCTGCGCACCTGGGGGAGGTCCCGGCGGCCGTCGACGAGGATCACGTCGGCGCCGGGGGTGTCGATGAGGGCGGGGCCCTCCGCCGGGGCCACCCGCACGTTGTGCAGCAGCAGGCCGAGGGCGGGAAGCACCTCCGTCGACGGCTGGAGGGCGTTGGTCAGCAGCAGCAGGGAGCTCATCGCGCCACTCCCCCAAGCTCTCGGTCCCGCTCGAGCAGGGGGTCTCCCCATGCCTGGGTCGTCACATGTTCGTGCACGGTTCGCTCGCCCATAACGTCTTGGTTCCTCCTCGGTCCCTGCGAGGACGTTTGCGGCACTGCTTCGTACTGCTCTGCACTGCTACGTACTGCTACGTACTGATACGTACTGCTCTGTACGGTGCGGCCCCGCGCCCCCTGGGAACCGCTATGCGTCCGACGGCCCGTACACCTGCGGTTTCCCGCGTCGTATACAACGCTCCCGAAAGCACAAAAGGATCCGGGGGCTACGTTGCCCGGATCCTCTGCGCAGCAGAATAGCCGACATGAGCTCCGGTCGGTCAGGTCATGTGGCGCGTTCCGCCTTTCGTCCGTATGCCGAGACACCCCGCCGGGAACCGGCGCGGACGTTCCTGCGCACGGCCGACGGCGTGCGGATCGACGCCGCGTACGCACCGGGTGCGGCGGCGCACGGCACGGCGGGAGCACGCGCCCCGGTGTTCGTGGTGGCGCACGGCTTCACCGGTGACGCGGACCGCCCGCACGTCCGCCGCATCGCGTCCGCGCTCGCCCGCCACGGCGCCGTCGTCACCTTCTCCTTCCGGGGCCACGGCGCCTCCGGCGGGCGCTCCACGGTCGGCGACCGGGAGGTGTACGACCTGGCGGCGGCGGTCGCCTGGGCGCGTGACCTCGGGCACGCGCGCGTGGTCACCGTCGGCTTCTCCATGGGCGGCTCGGTGGTCCTGCGGCACGCGGCGCTGTACGGAGGGGACGGCGGGAGCGGCGCGGGCGACGAGGACGGCGGCGACGCCGGTCCGGCCCGCACGGACGCGGTGGTGGCGGTGAGCGCGCCCGCCCGCTGGTACTACCGGGGCACCGCCCCCATGCGCCGGCTGCACTGGCTGGTGACCCGCCCGGCGGGCCGGGTCGTGGGCCGCTACGGCTTCCGCACCCGCATCCACCACCGGGACTGGGACCCGGTGCCGCTGTCGCCGGTGGAGGCGGTGCCGCGGATCGCCCCGGTGCCGCTGCTCGTCGTCCACGGCGACCGGGACCCCTACTTCCCCGTCGACCACCCGCGCATGCTGGCCGAGGCCGCCGGCGACCACGGCGAACTGTGGCTGGAGCCCGGCATGGGCCACGCCGAGCACGCCTGCGGCGAGGACCTGCTGCGCCGGATCGGGGACTGGGCCGTCGCCCGGGCGGGCTAGCCTGGCCGTGTTCACTGCCGATCGACTAAGGATCCAGATGGCAAAGGTCACGGTGCGCTACTGGGCCGCCGCGAAGGCCGCGGCCGGGACGGCCGAGGAGCCGTACGAGGCGGCCACGCTCGCCGAGGCGCTCGACGCGGTGCGCGAACGGCACCCCGGCGAACTCTCGCGCGTGCTGCTGCGCTGCTCGTTCCTGGTCGACGGCGACCCCGTGGGCACCCGCGCGCACGAGACGGTACGGCTGGCCGACGGCGGCACGGTCGAGGTGCTCCCGCCGTTCGCAGGAGGGTGACCGACCGATGACGAACCAGCCGTACGACCATCCGTACGACCAGCCGTACGAGGGGTACGGGGCGCAGGACCCGTACCGGCGGCAGCAGCAGCCCGCCCCGCCGCAGGCCGCCTGGCCGGGACAGCAGGCGTACGACGACCCGTACGCCGCCGAGCACACCCAGCAGTGGCAGGGGCAGACGTGGGAGACGCAGCTCCAGCCGCCGGTCTCCGTGGAGGAGACGGCGTATCTGCCGCCGCAGGGCCACCAGGAACCGGCAGGGACTGCGCACGGCGCCCAGGCGTACCACGGCCACCACCGGCCCCAGGCCCAGCCCTACCGGCAGCAGCCGCAGACACACCAGCCGTACGAGCCGCAGCCGCAGCCGTACGAACCGCAGCCGCAGCCGTACGAACCGCAACCGCAGGCGTACGAACCGCAACCGCAGGCGTACGAACCGCAACCGCACCCGGCGCAGGACCAGGCCCACGGCGCCTACGCCCCACCGACCTCCCCCGCCCCTACCCCCACCCCCGCTCCCGCCCCTGACCCCGCCCCCGTCCCGGTCTCCGACTACGGCCCGGCGACCCTCGGCGGCAACGCGCGGATCACCGACGCGCAGCGGGCCCGGGCCGAGGGCCGGTCGCCGATCATCGAGCCGGGGATGCAGCCGGCGGCGCTCACCGCGCTGCTCGGCCTGCTGCTGGCCGGCGCGGCGGCGGTCGGCACGTACGCCCTGCTCGTCCCGCTCGTCGTGCTCCAGGCCGTCACCGCGGCGGGCTGGTTCCGGCTGAACGGCATGTGGCCCGCCCGGCAGGGCATCGCGCTCGGCTTCCTGGGCGCGCTCGTCGCGGACGCGGCGCTGCTGGCGGCGGACCGCTTTCCGGCGGCGATCCTCGGCACGCTCGGGGTGTGGGTGCTGCTCGCCCTCGTCCTGCAACTGCGCTCGCACGCCGACCCGGACGAGCGGATGTACGGCCTGATGGCGACCGTCGCCGCGTCGGCGCTGGCCATCGTCGCGGGCGGGTACCTCGCGGCCGACGGGGACGCGGTCACGGTCGGCGCGGTCGCGGTGGCGGTGGCCGCCGTGGCACGGGCGCTGCCGCTGCCCACACCCGCCTCGGTGGCCGTCTCGCTGCTGGCCGCGGCCGGCGCCGGGATCGCGGCCGGCGAGATGACGGGCATCGGGGCGCCGGGGGCGCTGCTCGGGGCGGGCGCGGCGGTGTGCGCGCTGGTTGGCCACCGGG
This sequence comes from Streptomyces sp. NPDC006134, assembly GCF_040628835.1. Classification (NCBI taxonomy): domain Bacteria; kingdom Bacillati; phylum Actinomycetota; class Actinomycetes; order Kitasatosporales; family Streptomycetaceae; genus Streptomyces; species Streptomyces sp. NPDC006134. The sequence continues at coordinate 14,853 of NZ_JBEXTV010000002.1, forward strand.
CGGCGAGTTACGACTACCCGTCCCGTTTCGTGCACTTCACCGCCGGAGTGGCCCTGCCGCTGGCGGCGGCGGCTCCGGCCGTGTACCTGCTGGGGCGGGCCCTCGGCTGACGGACGGCCAAGGGGCGGCCAAGGGGCGGACAGGAGGCGGCCAAGGGGTGGCCAGGGAGACGGCCCGCTGCGGGCGGCGGCCCGCCGCGGGCGCGGAGTTCGCTGTTCCGCGTGTCACAGGTGATCCACGAATTCCGGATGGCCGCCCGCGGCGGGGTTACCCTCGCGCTGGGCGGTCACCGAGGGCCGCCCGGGACGGAACCGCCGTCGACGACCGCCTAGGTGGGGGACACACCGCATGCGCGCACTGCGAATACTGCTGATCGTCGTCGTGATCCTGGGCGGGCTGTTCGTGGCCGCGGACCGCCTCGCGGTGAACTTCGCGGAGGACGAGGCGGCGGACCGGCTGCGGCGGACCGAGAACCTCGCCGCCACCCCGGACGTGTCCATCGAGGGCTTCCCCTTCCTCACCCAGGTCGCCGGCGGGAAGCTGGACGACGTGAAGGTCGGCATCGGGACCTACGAGGCGGCCACCGGCGACGGCGGGACGATCCGCATCGACGACCTGAAGGCGGACATGGAGGGCGTCGCCTTCTCCGGCGACTTCAGCTCCGCCACCGCCACCGCCGCCACGGGCACGGCGACGATCTCGTACGCCGAGCTGATGAAGGCCGTCAAGTCCGAGCCCGTCCAGGTCGGCCCCGGCGTCACCGCCCGGATCACCGGCCTCTCCGACGGCGGCAACGGAAAGATCAAGGTCGAGATCGAGGCGACGGTGTTCGGCGTCGAACTGCCCCGCCCGGTCAGCCTGCTCAGCTCGGTCACGGTCCGGGACCACCAAGTCGAGGTGGCGGCCGACGCGCTCCCCCGCATCGGGGACGCCGACCTCGCCGAGTCCCGGCTGCGGGCGGTGACCGACTTCCGGCAGGCGATCGACCGGCTGCCCGGCGGCATCGAGCTCGACCAGGTGCAGGCGACGCGGGACGGCGTCGAGATCACGGTGAAGGGTTCGGACGTCCGGCTGGCCGGGTAGGACGGGGGAAGCGTACGGGACGGCGAAGCCCTTCGTCCGAGGGGTGAGACGGCCCTGTCCGTACCGCAGATGTGGCCCCGGGAGCCCCCGCCCGGAGGCCCTCCGGCGCCGGTCCGCAGGCGTCCGGCATCCCGAAGAGCGGACGATCGCGTCTCATAATCCGACACGCCGGTGACATGCCCGCCGGTCCGTCCCTACGATCGCAGTCATGAAGCGACAGGCGGATCTCACGAAGCGGCGGGCAGTGGACCTGTGCCGCGTTGCCGCCATGCTCTGTCGCCCGTTCTGAGCGGAAGCTCCGCCTTCCGCGTTCCCCGCCGCCCTGTACCAGGGCCCCTGTGCGCCGCCCCGGCGCGAGTCCGGGCACGCGCACCCCTCGCACACGCCCGTCCCGCCGCAACTGCCCCGGAGGAGAAAGCATGAGCCGCAGCGACGTCCTGGTCGACGCCGACTGGCTGCAGGACCACCTGGACGACCCGAACATCGCGATCGTCGAGGTGGACGAGGACACGTCCGCGTACGACAAGAACCACATCCGCAACGCCATCAAGATCGACTGGACGCAGGACCTCCAGGACCCGGTCCGCCGCGACTTCATCGACCAGGAGGGCTTCGAGAAGCTCCTGTCGGCCAAGGGCATCGCCAACGACACGCTGGTGATCCTCTACGGCGGCAACAACAACTGGTTCGCCTCCTACGCGTACTGGTACTTCAAGCTCTACGGCCACGAGAACGTCAAGCTCCTCGACGGCGGCCGCAAGAAGTGGGAGCTGGACGCCCGCGAGCTGGTCGAGGAGGTGCCCGAGCGCCCGGCGACCCAGTACCAGGCCAAGCCGCAGAACACCGCGATCCGCGCCTTCCGCGACGACGTCGTCAAGGCGATCGGCAACCAGAACCTGGTCGACGTCCGCTCCCCCGACGAGTTCTCCGGCAAGCTGCTCGCCCCGGCCCACCTGCCGCAGGAGCAGTCCCAGCGCCCGGGCCACGTCCCGACCGCCAAGAACATCCCGTGGTCGAAGAACGCCAACGACGACGGCACGTTCAAGTCGGACGAGGAGCTGAAGAAGCTCTACGAGGAGGAGAGCGTCGACCTCTCCAAGGACACCATCGCCTACTGCCGCATCGGCGAGCGCTCGGCCCTGACCTGGTTCGTCCTGCACGAGCTGCTGGGCGTGGAGAACGTCAAGAACTACGACGGCTCCTGGACCGAGTACGGCTCCCTCGTCGGCGTGCCGATCGAGCTCGGCTCCGGCAAGTAGGCACCCGACCGACCTCTCATCACCCCACCCCTTCAGGAGTACGACATGTGTGGAGCGAAGGCCGGCGGCCCCGACGCCTCGACGATCAAGCCCGGTGAGACCACGATCCAGGGCCAGGTGACCCGCGACGGCGAGCCGGTGACGGGCTACGTCCGTCTGCTGGACTCGACCGGCGAGTTCACGGCGGAGGTCCCCACCTCCGCGACGGGCCAGTTCCGCTTCTACGCGGCCGAGGGCACCTGGACCGTCCGCGCCCTGGTGCCGGGCGCCACCGCAGACCGCACGGTCGTCGCCCAGAAGGGCGGCCTGGCGGAGGTCGCCATCGCCGTCTGACGGCACGCGCACGGCGCAGGGGCCGCACCCCACGGGTTGGACGCCTGGGGTGCGGCCCCTGCGGCATGCTCCGGTCCGCTCCGGCCCGTCTCGGCCCGCCTCGGCCCGTCTCGGTCCGTCTCGGTCCGTCTCGGTCCGCTCCGGCGGGCCTACGCTGGACACATGTACGCACAGCGGCGTCGTCGGTACTTCGCGCTGATGGGGACGTGCATCGTGCTGTTCGTCCTGGCCTGCGCGGTCGTCCGCCTGTGGTCCGTCCCGGCGGCCGTCGCCCTGTGCCTGGTCGCCATGGTCATCCCGCCGCTGGCCGCCGTGGTCGCCAACCGCCGGGGCCCCGACGACCGCTGGTGGGACGATCCCTCCGGTGACCCGCAGTCCGACGAGTGGTGGGACGAGCTGGACGGCAAACGCCGCGGAAGCGGGAGTGGAAGCGGAAGCGGAAACGGGAGTGGAAGCTGAGGCGGCCGGGGCGGCCAGGGCCCCGGGGAATCCGGGAGGCGGCGCTCAGCGCACGAGTCAGTACACGAGCGCCTGCGCGCCGTCCGCCAGCGCCTCCTGGACGAACACCTGCGCGCCCGCGATCCGCACGCCCTCGATCACGTCCTTCTCCGTGATCTCACGGCGGGCCGCGCACTGCGTGCACAGCGTCAGCCGCCCGCCCGCCAGGATCGAGTCGATGAGGTCGGGCAGCGGGGCCGCGTGCGGCAGCTCGAACTCGGCGGCCCGGCCCGGCAGGGCGAACCAGGACGACTCACCGGTCAGCCACAGGGAGACGTCCACCCCGCTGGCCACGGCGACCGCCGCCACCGTGAACGCCTGCGAGCAGCGCTCGGGGGCATCGGCCCCCGCGGTCACCTTGATCACGAGCTTCTTCGCCATGACCGCATCGTACGGCCGCCGGACGGACGGGCCCGGTCACGGCGGCGGGGCGCACCTCACAAAGAGAGGCGGGCCCCGGCCGCGTAAGCTGGGCCCCGGCCCTGTGCACGTAGCGCACGCACCGCACTCCGCTCAAGCGAGGAGCACCCCGTGGAGATCTTCTTCGAAATCCTGCTGGTCCTGGTCTGCGTCGGCGTCCTCGCCTTCGCCGGACTGACCGTGAAGAAGCTGTTCCAGGGCCAGCGCTGACGCCCCCCACTTCCGTACGAGACATCTGAGCTGCTCATGATCGAGATCCCGTCCGACCTCCACAAGGACCTCGTCCCGCTCGCCTTCCTGCTCGGCAACTGGGCGGGTGCGGGTGTGCACGACTTCCCCGGTTCCGAGAAGTGCAACTTCGGGCAGGAGGTCACCTTCACCCACGACGGCCGGGACTTCCTCGAGTACCACTCCCACACCTGGGTGCTGGACAAGGACGGCAACAAGGTCCGTCCCCTGGAGTCCGAGCACGGCTACTGGCGCATCGACGCCGACCGCAAGGTCGAGGTGACGATGACCCGCGACGACGGCGTCATCGAGATCTGGTACGGCGAGATGGCCGACAAGAAGCCGCAGATCGACCTGGTGACCGACGCGGTGGCCCGTACCCCCGCCTCCGCCGCCTACAGCGGCGGCAAGCGCCTGTACGGCTACGTCAAGAGCGACCTGATGTGGGTCGGCGAGAAGCAGACCCCCGAGGTCCCGCTGCGCCCCTACATGTCGGCGCAGCTCAAGAAGGTCGTCACCCCCGAGGAGGTCGAGCGCTGGGCCAAGGCCCTCCCGGACGACCTGCCCGACGACGGGATCGCCTTCTTCAAGTAGTCCTAGACTCGTGGGTGTGGTGAGCACCGACTGGAAGAGCGATCTCAGGCAGCGCGGCTACCGGCTGACGCCGCAGCGGCAACTCGTGCTCGAAGCCGTGGACACCCTGGAGCACGCGACCCCCGACGACATCCTCAGCGAGGTGAGGAAGACGGCGTCGGGGGTCAACATTTCCACGGTGTACCGGACGCTGGAGCTGCTGGAGGAGCTGGGGCTGGTCAGCCACGCGCACCTCGGGCACGGGGCGCCGACGTACCACCTCGCCGACCGGCACCACCACCTCCACCTGGTCTGCCGGGACTGCACCAACGTCATCGAGGCGGATCTGAGCGTCGCCGCCGACTTCACCGCCAAGCTGCGCGAGGAGTTCGGCTTCGACACGGACATGAAGCACTTCGCGATCTTCGGGCGGTGCCGGGAGTGCGCCGACGCGCCCGGCTCATCGGGCTCGTCCGGCTCGTCCGGCGAGGGCTCCTCCGCCGGGTCGTAGGCTAGGCATATGAAGAGCCCTCTGCTGTCCCTGCCCGGCGCCGTGCCCGCCGAGGGCGTGGACGAAGGCGTCGCCGCCCACTACGGCGACCTGTTCCGCGAGCAGCGCGCCCTCGCCGACGGCACCGGCTTCGTCGACCTCTCCCACCGGGGTGTCGTCACCGTCTCCGGCGAGGACCGGCTCGGCTGGCTGCACCTGCTGCTCACCCAGCACGTCAGCGAACTCCCCGCCGGCCAGGCCACGGAGGCGCTGATCCTCTCCGCCAACGGCCACATCGAGCACGCCCTGTACCTCGTGGACGACGGCGAGACGGTCTGGGCGCACGTCGAGCCGGGCACCCAGGAGGCGCTGGTCGCCTACCTGGAGTCGATGAAGTTCTTCTACCGGGTGGAGGTCGCCGACCGCACCGCCGACGTCGCGGTCGTCCACCTGCCGGCCGGTTCCATCACCGAGGCGCCCGAGGGTGCCGTGGTGCGGGAGACCCCGTACGGGCGCGACCTGTTCCTGCCGCGCGCGGACCTGGAGGCGTACGCCGCCCAGGCCGGGCCGCCGGCCGGGCTCCTCGCGTACGAGGCGCTGCGCGTGGAGCAGCACCGTCCGCGCCTGGGCTTCGAGACCGACCACCGCACCATCCCGCACGAGCTGGGCTGGATCGGGTCCGCCGTCCACCTCCAGAAGGGCTGCTACCGGGGCCAGGAGACGGTCGCCCGGGTGCAGAACCTGGGCAAGCCGCCGCGCCGGCTGGTCTTCCTGCACCTGGACGGCAGCGAGGTGCACCTGCCGGTGCCGGGGACGGAGATCCGGCTCGCGGACGACGGTGCGGACGGCCGGAAGGTCGGGTTCGTCACCACCTCCGTACGCCACCACGAGCTGGGCCCGGTCGCCCTCGCCCTGGTGAAGCGGAACGTGCCGGTGGACGCGCGGCTGGTGGCCGGGGACACGGCCGCCGCCCAGGAGACCGTCGTCGAGCCCTGAGACCTCTCCCGGGGCTCGCTGGGGCCCCTCGGGCTTCAGATCTCCAGCAGGACGGTGAACGGGCCGTCGTTCGTCAGCCCCACCCGCATCTGCGCGCCGAACCGGCCCGTCGCCACCGTCGCGCCCAGCGCGCGCAGCCGGGCGACGACCTCGTCGACGAGCGGCTCGGCGACCTCGCCGGGGGCGGCGGCGTTCCAGGTGGGGCGGCGGCCCTTGCGGGCGTCGCCGTAGAGGGTGAACTGACTGACCACCAAGAGCGGGGCACCCGTGTCGCTGCACGACTTCTCGTCGTTCAGCATGCGCAGCGTCCAGAGTTTGCGGGCCAGCCGGTCCGCCTTCTCCTTCGTGTCGTCGTGGGTGACGCCGACCAGGACGCACAGCCCCTCGCCCTCGATCGCGCCCACCGTCTCGCCGTCCACGACGACGCTCGCACCGTCCACTCTCTGCACCACTGCACGCATGGGGCCCATGATGCCGGTGGGGACAAAGTGACCTGGTAGGGGGTCGCAGGGGGCTGGTTTTGCCTCCGTAACCCCCCATCTGGGGCTGATCGAGGGCAGTCGTTCACATAGGGGCTACTTGGGGTGGCACGATGCTGTCCACACGCCGGTCGAGGGGACGGTAGAGGCACATGAGCACATCGAGCATCGGGCAGCACCCGGGAGCTTTCCCGGTCACCCAAGCGGGTGGCCGGGAGGCGCCCCGGCCGCCCGTCCAGCGCACGGACAGCCCGGAGCTGCCCGCGCATCCGCCCAGGCCCGGTCTGACCGAGCTGAGCCTGCCCGAGCTGCGCACGCTGCGCCGGGACGCCCAGCGCGAGGAGGCCGACCTGAGCTATGTGCGGCGGCTGTTGCAGGGGAGGATCGACATTCTGCGGGCCGAGCTGGCGCGACGCGGCCCGGCGTCCGCGAAGGACCGGGGCGAGACGTCCGTGGTGGAGCGGCTTCCGGAGATCCTGACGGACGCCCCGGCCCGGCACCGCTCCTCGGCCCGGCACGTGACGCTGGGCACCCCGCACAGCGAGGAGTACCGGCTGCTGGCCGAGGAGATGCTGGCGGAGGTGTCGCTGTCGGACCTCGGCGCGCGCACCGACCAGGAGCTGAACAGCGCGATGGGACGGCTCGTCCGGTACGAGCAGCAGGTCTCCCGGCGCCGGCAGCGGCTGCAGCGCACGGCCGACGGGTGCAGCGCGGAGATCGCCCGCCGGTACCGGGACGGGGAGGCGCAGGTCGAGGACCTGCTCGTCTGAGGCGCGAGCCCCGGGGCGGTGCGGGCACGGGGCGGCGCGTCCGAGGGGTGGGTGAGGGGTGGGTGAGGGGAGGAGGACGGCGGCGGGCGGGACGGTCGCCGCCGTCGGTCCGCGGGGAGGGGCGAGAGGGGCGTCCGGCGGGAAAAATCCCCGCGACGGTCCCGTTTCCGTCCGCCTACCGTGACCCCATGACTCGCCGTGCCGACATCGACGTACGCCCCGTCACCGAAGCCGAGCTGCCCGAGTGGAACCGGGCCCTGAACACGGGGTTCCTGCGGGAACCCACGTCGACGGAGGGGCAGTTGGAGCTCCGTCGGGCGCAGTTCGTGCCCGGCCGTCTCCTCGGCGCCTTCGACGGTGACCGCTGTGTTGCGACCTTCCGGTCCTTCGCGCAGGAACTCACCGCGGTCGGCGGCGCCTTCGTCCCGGCCGACGCCGTCTCCAACGTCACCGTCTCCCCGACCCACCGCCGCCGCGGCCTGCTGACCCGCATGATGGCCCACGACCTCGCCGCGGCCAGGGAACGCGGTGACGTCGTCGCCACGCTGATCGCGGCCGAGTACCCGATCTACGGGCGGTACGGCTTCGGCCCCGCCACCACCATGGCCGAGTGGACGGTCGACGTGCCCCGGGCCGGTCTCGACCCGCGCTGGGCAGGCCCCGAGGACGGCGGCCGGATCGACCTCGTGGACGGCGAGGACGTGCGCAAGCTCGGCCCGGAGCTGCACGAGCGGCTGCGCCGCGCCCGGCCGGGCACCGTCAGCCGCGGCGAGCTGTGGTGGCAGCTCGCCACCGGCGTGGTGCGGCCCGACTCGCCGTGGACCGAGCCCTTCCACGCCGTGTACCGCTCCGCGGGCGGCGAGGTCGAGGGCATGGTGGCGTACGTGGCGGACCACCGGTGGGGTGCCGGCAAGCAGCCGCTGAACACGGCGACCGTGAAGTGGCTGATCGGGGTGACCCCGGCCGCCGAGCGCGCCCTGTGGCACTACCTGTGCTCGATCGACTGGGTCGTCCGGGTGAAGAGCGGCTGGCGCGCCCCCGACGACCTCCTCCCGCTCTTCCTGCCGGACCCGCGCGCGGCCGGGATCACCACGCAGGCGGACTGGCTGTGGGTGCGCGTCCTGGACGTCGTACGGGCCTTGGAGGCGCGGTCGTACGAGGGGTCCGGCTCGCTGGTGCTGGAGGTCGCCGACCCGTGGGGGTTCCCCGGATCGGGAGAGGCCGGGAGCAGGGGCGGAACCGGGGGTGGGGGAGGGCCGGCCGGCGGGCGCTGGTTGCTGGAGGCGTCCCCGCAGGGCGCGTCCTGCACGGCGACGACGCGGAGCGCCGACCTGGTGCTCGGGGTGGGCGAGTTGGCGGCGCTGTGGCTCGGTGACGAGTCGGTGGTGCGGCTCGCGGCGCTGGGGCGGGTGCGGGAAGAACGAGCGGGCGCCGTCCGGAAGGCCGACGCCCTGCTGCGTACGTCCGGGCGGCCGTGGTGCCCGGATCTGTTCTGAGGTCCTCCTTCCTGTCGGCCTGCCCCCCTGCCGGTGACGGGCCGGCGCGCCGCCCACGGCATCGACGTGCGGGGCGCCTTCCGCGCGCTGCCCTTCACCCCGCCGGTGACGCTCTACCTGCTCATCGGAATGGGCTCATCGGAATGGGCTCATCGGAAACGGGCTCATCGGAACGGGCACATCGGAACGGGCTCATCGGAAACGGGCTCATCGGAGCGGGCTCATCGGAACGGAGGCGCGCATCGCCCACACCACGATCACGTGCCGCGAGGAGTCCGCGGAGGGCGGGACACCGCGTTCGGGGAGCAGTCGCAGAAGGGAGGCGTCGCCCTCTGGGAAACCGTCACCACGGGCCTGACACTCTCCTGGTGACTTCCGATACGACGCAGACGCAGACGCAGACGCAGACGCAGGCGCAGACGCAGAGGCAGGCGCAGGGGCGGGGGCAGGGGCAGGGGCAGTCGGCCGCGTCGCGGGCCGAGGCTGATCCGGAGCGGGTCCGGGACCTGATCGCAGGGGCCCGCGTCGTGCTCTGGGGCTTCGACGGACCGATCTGCCGGCTGTTCGCCCGGCAGGCGGCGGAGCGGGTGGCGGCCGGTCTGGTGGGGTGGCTGGAGCTCCGGGGCCTGCACGGCCTGCCGGCCGAGTCCGAGCGGGAGGGCCCCGACCCGCAGACCGTGCTGCGCGCCGTGGACCGCCGGAGCCCCGGCAGCGACCTCGTGGCCGAACTGGAGAAACGTCTCACCCAGGAGGAACTGCGGGCCGCCGCGTCGGCGATGCCGACCGCCTACGCCGATCCGCTGATCCGCACCTGGACAGCGGTGGGCGCTCGGCTGGCCGTCACCACCAACCGGTCCCCGCGCGCGGTCCGCTCCTATCTGGCGGCACGTGGCCTGCTGGCCTGCTTCGAACCGCGCGTCTACGGCCGTACCCAGGACCTCGCTCTCCTCAAGCCGGACCCGCATTGCGTCAACCGTGCCCTGGACGAGACCGGAGCTGCCCCCTCCGCCGCCTTGTCGATCGGCGGTACCCCCGCCGACTTCGAGGCCGCGCGGGCAGCGGGGGTCCCGTTCCTCGGTTACGCGCCCCATGAACGGAAGGCCACGCTCCTGAGGCGTGCTGGAGCACCGGTGGTCCTCGGGTCGCTGGAGCCGGTGCTGCGGCTGCTGCGGGAGCAGCCCGCGTCGTACCACCGGCCCGGCGTCCGGTGACCCTTCGGCGGCCGGCTCCGTCAGCCGGTGCGCCGCTTCTCGGGCGGCACCCACCATGGCGCACGGGTGATTCCGTCGCGCCGGTACCGGGTGAAACGGGACATAGTGGAGGGGGTGCCGGCGACCCGCTCGGCCGGGTGGGTGGGGGAGCCGGAGCGGTACTCGCTCGTGGCGGGCCTTCCGGACACGGCCTGTGGAGGGAGCGGCGGTATGGCTGTCGACATCGGTGACGTCGAGGAGACCTGGGAACTCCTGGTCGGCGGTGACGGCGGTGACGGCGGTGACGGCGGGCCGGGGGCCGGTGGCGTTCTGTTCGGCTTCGACGGGCCCGTCTGCCGGTTGTTCCCCGAAGGGTCGATGTGGGTGGCCGAAGAGCTGCGGCACATCCTCGACGAGGCCGGCGCGCTGGACATCCTTTCGCCGCGGGAACGGGTCGACGAGGATCCTCATGTCGTGCTGCGCGCCGTGCACCGCGCACGCGGGGAGCGGGACGTGGCGCACCTGGTGGGGCTGCTCGACGAGGCCGCCGCCCAAGGGGAGCACGCCGCGGTCCGGACGGCCCCGCCGACGCCGGACGCGCACCACTTCGTCGAGTGGCTCTCGGGGCTCGGGGTGCGCTTGTCGATCGCCACCGACAACGCGGAGCGCGCGGCGGATCACTACCTGCGCCTCCACGGACTGCGGAGGCACTTCGCCGCCGTCCACGGCCGTTCGGCCGATCCCGAGCTGATGAAACCGCACCCCGACGTCCTGCGCAGGGCGCTGCGAGACCTCCGCCTTTTGGCGGATGACGCGGTACTGATCGGGGACACGCCGACGGACTTCATGGCGGCGGAACGGGCGGGGGTCCGGTTCGTCGGGTACGGCCGCGACGCCGAGAAGAGCAAGCGCCTCCGGGACGCCGGGGCGGAGATCGTCCTGGGCTCGTACGCTCCGTTGCTCTCCCTGGCGCGGCAGCGTGGGGTCGGTGACGTCCCGGACACGTGGGAGCCGTGATGTCCGGTTCTCCGGTTCTCCGGTCCTCCGCTTCTCCGGTTCTCCGGCTTCTCCGGTCCTCCGGCTTCTCCGGTCCTCCGCTTCTCCGGTTCTCCGGCTTCTCCGCCTTTCGACGGGGAGGCGGTGCCGGGCACATCCTTTCGGCAGGGAGGCGGTGCCGGGCACATCGCTGCGGAGCAGGGTGGGGGCCGCCCGGTGGGCCAGAGGTGAGGGCACGGCGTCGCTCCCGCTCCGGGGTGCGCGGGACGCGGTCCGCGGGCTGAGGCGGGCGCCACCGCGGGGGGCCATCCGCGTGGGGCTGTCGTGCGGGGCCGCGTGGGGCTGCCGTGCGGGGCCGCGTGGGGCTGTCGTGCGGGGCCGCGTGGGGCTGTCGTGCGGGGTCGCCGTGCGGGACCGTCGTGTGTCGCCGTCGCGTGGAGCCGTCACCGGGCGGCGCGCGGGGTGGGGTGCTGCGTAGGCTCACCGCCATGAGCGATATCGGTCTGCGGGAGCGCAAGAGGCAGCGGATGTACCAGGTGCTGTCGGACATCGCCGTCCGGCTCTTCGTGGAGAAGGGCTTCGACGCGGTGTCCGTCGCCGAGGTGGCCGCCGCGGCGGAGGTCTCCAAGCCGACGCTCTTCCGGTACTTCCCGGCCAAGGAGGACCTCGTCCTGCACCGGATCGCCGATCACGAGGGGGAGGCGGCGCGGGTGGTGCGGCAGGGGCCGGCGCCCGTGGAGGCGCTGCGGCGGCACTTCCTGGACGGGCTGGCGCGGCACGATCCGGTCACCGGGCTGAACGACGATCCGGAGGTGCTGTCCTTCCACGCGCTGCTGTACGGGACGCCCGCGCTGGTCGCCCGGCTGCACACGCACCTGGAGCGCTCCGAGGCCGCGCTCGCCGAGTCGCTGGGCGGCGATCTGGACGCGCGGCTGGCCGCGGGGCAGATCATCGCCGTGCAGCGGATCCTCGCCCAGGAGAACTGGCGGCGGATCGCGGCCGGGGAGCGGGCGGCGGACGTACGGGAGGACGCGGTGGCCGCGGCGGAGCGGGCGTTCGGGCTGCTGGCGGCGGGGCTGCCGCACCTCGCCTGAGCGAGGCTCGGTAAAGAATTTAACTCGGTTACGTTATTCCGGTACGCTCGGGGGAATGACGTCACCCGACCCTGCCCTCCACCACGCCCTCGCCCGGGAACGCGCCCACCACGACCGCTGCCGCGCCGCCCTCGCCGCCATGGTCGAGGGGGCGCAGGACCAAGTCGTCACCGGCGAGGACGTCTCCGCCTCCGGCGCCGACGCCGAAGTACTCGGCTACCGCCTGCGCAGTCACGCCAAGGCGCTGCGCGAACTGCCCGAGGGGCCCTTGTTCTTCGGGCGGCTCGACTTCGCGGACGCGCGGGCGGACGGCGCGGGGGAGCACGCCGGGCAGCGCTACCACATCGGGCGGCTGCGGATCACCGAGCATCCGGCCGAACCGCCCCTGGTCGTCGACTGGCGGGCCCCCGTCTCCCGCGCCTTCTACCAGGCCACCGCCCGCGACCCGCAGGGCGTCGCCGTCCGCCGCCGCTTCGGCTGGGCCCCCGGCAGCCGGGGCGACTCCGCCGACCTGACCGGCCTGGAGGACGAGCACCTCGGCCGCGGCGAGTCCGGGGCCGGCGAGATCGTCGCCCGGGAGATCGAACGGCCCCGCGTGGGGCCCATGCGGGACATCGCCGCCACCATCCAGCCCGAACAGGACGACCTCATCCGCGGCGACCTGGCCGCCTCCGTCTGCGTGCAGGGCGCCCCCGGCACCGGCAAGACCGCCGTCGGCCTGCACCGGGCCGCCTACCTGCTCTACACCCACCCGCAGCGCATCAAGCGCGGCGGCCTGCTGATCCTCGGCCCGAACCGCACCTTCCTCTCCTACATCTCCGCCGTGCTCCCCGCCCTCGGCGAGACCGGCGTACGGCAGTCCACCCTCCAGGAGGAGATCGCCCGGCACCCCGTCACCGGCACCGACGACGAGCGGGCCGCCACCGTCAAGCACGACGCGCGGATGGCCGAGGTGCTGCGGCGGGCGCTGTACGCGCGCGTGCGGGCCGACGCCGCCGCCCCCCTCGTCGTACCGGACGGCTCCTCCCGCCGACGAGTGCCCGAGGACGAGCTCGCGCGGATCGTCGCCGGGGTGCGGGCGGAGGAACCGCCGTACGGCATCGGGCGGGAGCGGGTGCGCGGCCGGATCGTGCGGTACCTCCGGGACCAGGCCGAGCGGCGCGGCGGGCCGCGCACCACCGCCTGGGTGCGCAGGATCGAACGGGCCCGGCCGGTCACCGCCTGCCTCGACGCCGTGTGGCCCCGGGTACGGCCGGAGGAGGTCGTCGCCGGCCTGCTCGGCGACCCCGACGCGCTGGCCCGGGCCGCCGACGGGCTGCTGGACGCCGACGAGCAGAAGGCCGTGCTGTGGGCGAGGCCGCCGCGGTCGTGGAAGTCGGCCCGCTGGTCCGCCGCCGACCTGGTCCTCCTCGACGAGGCGGCCGGGCTCCTCGACCACCCCGAGGGGTACGGCCACATCGTCGTCGACGAGGCGCAGGACCTGTCCCCGATGGAGTGCCGGGCCATCGCCCGGCGGGCGTCCTACGGCTCCCTCACCGTCCTCGGCGACCTGGCCCAGGGCACCACCCCGTGGGCGGCCCGCTCCTGGGAGACGTCCCTGTGCCACCTGGGTGTGCCGGAGGCGGCCGTGACGCCGCTGACCACCGGCTTCCGGGTGCCGCGGGCGGTCGTCGGGCTCGCCAACCGGCTGCTGGACCGGCTGGACGTCGACGTCCCGCCCGCCCGCTCCCTGCGCGGCGACGGCGAGTTGGCCTTCCGCGAGACCACGCCCGACGGCGTGCCGGACGCGGTCGCCGCCGCCGTACGGGACGCGCTCACCCGGGAGGGCTCCGTCGGGGTCGTCGCCGCCGACGCGGACGTGCCCCGGGTGCGGGCGGCGCTGGACGCGGCGGGCATCGCGGCGGCGGGGCCGGAGGAACCGGGCGCCCGGGTGGCCGTGGTCCCGGCGAGCGTCGTCAAGGGCCTGGAATACGACCACGTCGTGGCCGTCGAACCGGCGGCGATCGCCGAGACGGAGGAACGGGGGCTGCACCGGCTGTACGTGGTGCTGACCCGGGCGGTGTCCCGGCTGGAGGTGGTGCACGGGCGGCCACTGCCGTTCTGATCCCCCTCCCCGTTCTGATCCCCCTCCCCGCTCTGAGCCTCTCTCCCCGCTCTGAGCCTCTCTCCCCGCTCTGAATCTTTCCCCCGGCCGCCCGGCCGCCCGCGGTGGGTCAGGGCCGGCCCAGCAGCTCCACGACCCGGCTGAACCCGTCCCCGCCGTGCCCGCGCGCGATGACCCGCCGAGCCTGGCCCTCGATCACCCGCATCACGCTCGCGTCGATGCCGTGGGCCTCGGAGGCGTGGACGATGTGCGCCATCGTCGACGCCGCCGACGTGATCGGGTTCAGCTCGCCGGAGTAGGTCCCGGCGTCGATGTCACCGGCGAACTCCGTGAACAGCGGCGGAAGGATGGCGGCGATGCCCTCGGCGAAGGGGGCCAGCTCCCGCGCGGTGACGCCCTCCGCCCGCGCCACGGCGAGGGCGTGCGCGTACCCCGCCATCGACGTCCAGAAGATGTCCAGCAGCGCGATGTCGTACGCCGCGGCCCGGCCGATGTCCTCGCCGAGGTGGGTACGGGAGCCGCCGAGCACCGCCAGCACCGGCTCGTGCTCCCGGTACAGCTCCTGCGGGCCGCTGAACAGGAACACCGCGTCGGGCGTGCCGATGGTCGGCGTCGGCGTCATGATCGCGCCGTCCAGGTAGCGGACGCCGTGCTCCGCCGCCCAGGCCGCGGTGGACCGGGCCCGCTCGGGGGTGTCGGCGCTCAGGTTCACCACCGTACGGCCCTTCAGGGCGGCGGTGACGGCGTCCTGGCGCAGGACGGCGTCGGAGGCGTCGTAGTTCACGACGCAGACGACGGTCAGGTCGCCGGCGGCCACCGCCTCCTCGGCGGAGGCGGCCGGGACGGCGCCCCGGGCGACCAGGCCGGTGTCCCGGCCGGGGGTGCGGTTCCAGACGACGGTGCGCAGCCCGGCGTCCAGGAACGCGCCCGCCAGCGCCCGGCCCATCGGGCCGAGCCCGAGGACGGTGACGGTGCCGGTGCCGGTGGTGGCGGCGGTATCGGTTGCGGTGACGGTCGCGGTGTCGGTTGCGGCGCTGGTGGAGGACGACTGGCCGGTGTGCGCGGACATGGCTCAACTCCCATAATGTGTAAGAGACTTGACGATTGGCGAGAAATGGGGCGGGGCATGGCGCATCGACGTCACGATCCGGAGGTCTGCGGGGTGACCGCCGCGATCGCCGTGATCGAGGGCAAGTGGAAGACCTCGCTGCTGTGGCTGCTGGAATCCGGCCCGCACCGCCCGGCCGAACTGCGCCGGAGACTGCCCGGCCTCACCGAGAAGGTGCTGACTCAGGCGCTGCGCGAGATGGAGGCGGACGGACTGGTGCACCGCGAGGTGTACGACGTGCTGCCGCCGAAGACGGAGTACTCCCTGACCCCCTTCGGCCGCGACCTCGCCGACGCGCTCGGCCCCCTCTCGGACTGGGGACATCGCCGCCTGGAGCGGCTGATCGAGACGCGCCCGGCGTCCTGACGCATCGGCATCTCCGTCCCCCCTCCTCTGGCGGTGGCGGCCCCGTGCCGCTCGCCCTCACCAGGTTCGGCCGACGGCCGCCCGCTGCCAAGTACGCACAAAAAAGTGGGTGTCCGGGGTGGAGGGGGGACGGGTGGAGAGGAGATGGAGGGGGAGGGGGATGGAGGCGGAGGGGGATGGAGGGGGGACGGGGCCGGAGGGGAAGGGGCGGAGAGGGAGCGGGGTGGAGTGCCGTCAGGCGGCCTTGTCGGCGAAGGGGCCGCCCGGGGCGAAGGCCAGTTCGGCGAAGCGTTCGCCGATGCGGCGGTGGGCGGCGGCGTCCGGGTGGAGCCCGTCGGGCAGCGGCAGCTCGGCGTGGTCGTCCTCGCCGTACAGCGCGAGGCCGTCCAGGTAGTGCAGGTTCGGGTCGTCGGCCGACCGCTGCCGCACGATGCGGGACAGCTCGTCGCGGATGACGGTGAGCGTCAGCTTCCCGGCGGCACGTTCGGCGGGGTCGCCGGTGGCCCGGAACCGGAGCTTCCCCTCGCTGAGCGCGCCGAAGTCGAAGGCGGTGGGGCCGGGGGTGTCCTCGTGGAGGGGGCAGTACAGGGGCGAGACGACCAGCAGGGGCGCGGTGGGGTGGCCCTCGCGGAGGGCGTCGAGGAAGCCGTGGACGGCCGGGGTGAAGGCGCGCAGCCGCATCAGGTCGGCGTTGACCAGGTTGATGCCGATTTTGACGCTGATCAGGTCGGCGGGGGTGTCCCGCATGGCGCGGGCGGTGAACGGGTCGAGCAGGGCGCTGCCGCCCAGGCCCAGGTTGATCAGTTCCGCGCCGCCGAGGGAGGCGGCCAGCGCGGGCCAGGTGGTGGTGGGGCTCGCCGCGTCGGAGCCGTGGCTGATGGAGCTGCCGTGGTGCAGCCAGACCGGGCGGCCCCGGTCCGGCACCGGCTCGACGGGGGCGTCCGTGCGCAGGGCGACGAGCTCGGTGGTCTCGTTGTGCGGCAGCCAGATCTCGACGTCCTTGACGCGGTCGGGCAGGCCGGTGAAGCGGACGGTGGCGGGCCGGCCGGTCCGGTGCTCGGTGGCCCCGGTGGCCAGGTCGACGGTGAGGGTGTGGCCCCCGGCGGCACGGGCCTGTCCGTGCGGGCGGCCGTCGACGAGCAGGTCGTACACGCCGTCCGGGCGGGGCGGGGCACCGGTGTAGACCCGCTTGGTGGGCAGGGTGTCCAGCTCCACGACGGTGGCCCGGGTACGGAAGGCCAGGCGTACGCCGGAGGGCTGGGACTCGGCCAGGGCCAGCTGCGGGTCGGCACACTGCGCGCGGGCGCGGGCAGGCAGCCGGTGGGGCAGCAGGCCGTGCTCGGTCCGCTCCACTTCGAGGGCGCCGCGCAGGAGGCCGGTGGTGAGGTCGGTGGCGGGGCCGGTGGTGAGGTCGGTGGTGTAGGGGGTGGCGAGGGGGGTGGTGATCCGGTCGTGTGGGGTGTCCATGGCTCCAGCCTGGTCTTCAGGGGGGTGGGTGGGGGGCCGGTCCGTCGGTCGCGTGTGTGGGTGGGGGGCCGGTCCGTCGGTCGCGTGTGCGGGTGGTCCGGTCCGCCGGTCGCGCGGGCAGGGGCGGTTTCACGCCCCGGGGCGGTCGGCGCCGGGAGCGGGCCAGGTGCGCAGCAGGGAGTCCAGGGCGTCCAGGATGCGGGTCCAGCTCTCCTGCGAGTCGGGGGCGCTGTGGCTGAATCCGCCGGCCGCCTCCAGGCTGACGTACCCGTGGAAGACGCTGCCCAGCAGCCGGACCGCGTGTGTCCGGTCCGGCTCCGGCAGGTCGTAGCCGCGCAGCAGGGCCTGGGTCATCCGCGCCTGCCGGACGCCCGCGCTCGCCGCCGCCGTCTCGGGGTCGAGGGGCAGCCGGGCGGCGGTGTAGCGGCCGGGGTGCTCGCGGGCGTAGTCGCGGTAGACGTTGGCGAGGGCGGTCAGGGCGTCCTTGCCGGCCCGCCCGGCCAGGGCGTCGGCGGCCCGGTCGGCGAGTTCCTCCAGGGCGAGCAGGGCGATCCTCGTCCTGAGGTCCCGGGAGTTCTCCAGGTGCGCGTACAGGCTCGCGGCCTTGACGCCGAACCGGCGGGCGAGCGCCGAGACGGTGACCTGGTCGAAGCCGACCTCGTCGGCGAGTTCCGCCGCCGCCCGGACCAGGCGCTCCGTGGTCAGTCCCGCGCGTGCCATGGCTGTCCTTTCTCCGGCCCCCGCCCGGTGTCCGTCTTCTTCCGGCGTCTGTCTTCCTTCACCCATCATGCGTTTGCCTACAGTCTTTAGGCAAACGTCCTGTCCCGGGTGAGTCCGGGCACCGCGAGCCGATGACTTTCCCCCGGAGCGCCGGTCTTCCCCGCGGACACCCGCGCCGGACGTCCGCGTCGGACGCCCGAACCGGCCCGGGTACGACGTCGGAGTACGCCCCCGCGACAGGAGACCTCCCGCATGAACGATCCGGCAGTGACGGCGGCCCGTGGCCGCAGGGCCGGGGCCTGGCCCCTGATCCGCGCCGAGCGAGCCGCGTTGGCGGCCGACCTCGCGGACGTGACCGGCGAGCAGTGGGAAACGCCGTCGCTGTGCGCCGGTTTGACGGTGCGTGAGGTGCTGGCGCACCTCACCGCGGGCGCGAGCCTCGGCGCCGTGCGCTGGATGGCGGGGGTGATCCGCTGCCGGTTCGACTTCGACCAGCAGGTGGCCATGCGGCTGGCCGAGCAGCTGGGCACGGCCCCGGCCGAGACGCTGGAGAGATTCCGGCGCGTGATTCCGAGCACGACCAAGCCTCCCCTGCCCGCCCTGGCCATGCTGGGCGAGACGATCGTGCACGGAGAAGACATCCGGCGCCCGCTGGGTATCCGCCGCGCTTACCCGATCGAGACCGTCACCCGCGTGGCCGAGTACTACCGGGGCTCGGATCTCGTGGTCGTCGCCAAGGGACGTATCGACGGGTTGCGGCTCGTCGCGGACGACGGCCCTTTCACGACCGGTTCGGGAGCCCTCGTGACCGGCCCCACCGTGGCCTTGGTGATGGCCATGACCGGACGCGCGAGCCACTGCGACGACCTCGAAGGCGACGGTGCGGAAATACTCCGCGGTCGCTGCGGGACGGGGTGACCCCGCGGCCGTCCGGGTGTCCGGGCCGGTGGCGGCCGGTGTCCCGCTCGCTCATGGGCGGCTGCCCGTCGTCCACGGCCAGGACCCTGCGCCGGAGCGGGCGGAACGGAGCCGGAGTGGGCGGGAACGGCGCCGGAGCGGGTGGCACCACGTCACGGCCGTCCCGCCGGCCGGCCCCGAAGCCCCCTGCCGGCGACGGCTTCGCCTCTTCCAGCACACCCGGACCCCTGTACGCCGCTTCGCGGACCACGGGAGCCGGGGGCTGGAACGGGACCGGAACCCTCGTCCAGGTGCCGGCGCGGCCCGGCGCGATGCTCCGTCGCCGGGCCGCGCCTCTCGACCGCTGAGGTGAGGGACTTTCGGCGAGAACCGGGTGTCACGCCGACGGGCGGGCGAGTTTGGCGGCCACGGCGTCGAGAACCCAGTCCAGGCCGGTCGTGAAGGATGTCTCGGCGTCCACGTCCGTGCCGTCGTGCACGGCCTTGGCCAGTGCCGGGAAGCGGCCCGTGGCCAGCATCCTCGTCACGTGCGGGCCGGAGGCGCGCTGCCAGTCGCGCTCGGACAGGCCTGTGGCGCGCTCGGCCCTCAGGTTCGCGATCTCGCGCCTGATCGCGCCGGTGAAGTAGGCGCTCACCGTCTCCACGGCGCGCAGGGCGGTGTCGATGTCGGCGAGTCCGTCGAGGGCGGCCAGTGTGGCCTCGGTCACGGCGAGGCCGTTCGGGCCCAGGGCGGGACGGCCGCCGAGCAGGTCGGCCAGCCATTCGTGACGGAGGGCGGCCTGCCTGGTGCGGTGGGCGAGGACGCGCAGCGCCTCCCGCCAGTCACCGGGCCGCTCCTCGGGGAGGATCTCGGCCTGGACCTCGTCCACCATGAGGTCGAACAGCTCCTGCTTGGTGGAGATGTATCCGTACAGCCGCATCGGGCCGGCGTTCAGCCGGGCGGCGACCTTGCGCAACGACACCGCCTCCAGCCCGCCCTCGTCGGCCAGCGCGATGGCGGCGGCGACGATCCGCTCCCGGTCGAGCGGCACGGGGCGGGCCGGCGGCTCCGGCCGGTCCCACACAGTCATGGCCGCATCGTACTGTTGCGATGCGCTGTATCGCGAAAATACAGTGTATCGCCATGAGACATCGCATCGCGGTGGTCGGCAGCGGCCCCGCCGGTCTTGCCTTCGCCCGCGTCCTGCACCGCCATGGTCACCCCGTCACCGTCTTCGAACGCGATCCCGCCCCCGACGCCCGCCCCCCGGGCGGCACGCTGGACCTGCACGAAGGACTGGGCCAACTCGCGCTGGACAAGGCGGGGCTGCTGGCGGAGTTCCAGGCGCTGTCCCGTCCCGAGGGGCAGGCCATGCGCATCCTGGACACGGACGGGACCGTCCTGCGCGACTGGCGGCCCCGTCCGGGCGACCGGGCCAATCCCGAGATCGACCGCGGGCAACTCCGCGACCTGCTGCTCGGCCCTCTCGACGTCCAGTGGGGGCGGGGCGTGACGCAGGTGGTGCCGGGGGGCCGGGACGGCGTACTGGTCCGGTTCGCGGACGGACGGCAGGAGACGTTCGACCTCGTGGTCGGCGCGGACGGCGCCTGGTCCCGGACCCGCCCGGCGGTCTCGCCGGTGACGCCGCACTACACCGGCGTCACCTTGGTCGAGACCTCCCTGGACGACGTCGACACCCGCCACCCCGACCTCGCCCGGCTGGTCGGCGACGGTTCCCTGGCCGTGTACGGGGTGAACCGGGCTGTCGTCGCCCAGCGCAACAGCGGCGGCCACGTCAAGGTGTACGCCCAGTTCCGCGCGCCGCTGGACTGGCACGCGGACCTGGGCCTGGAGCCGGCCGACGCCGAGGCCGCGCGAGCGGGCCTGCCGGCTCTGTTCGACGGCTGGGCCGCTCCCGTCCTCGACCTCCTCCGCCGCGGCACCGCTTTCGTCCACCGCCCCCTCTACGTCCTGCCCGTGTCCCACACCTGGGACCACGTCCCCGGGGTGACGCTCCTGGGCGACGCCGCCCATCTGATGCCCCCGCTGGGGGCGGGCGCGAACCTCGCGATGCTGGAAGGCGCCGAACTCGCCGAGGCCGTCGCCGCCGGCCCCGGAGATCTGGACGAGGCGGTCCGCGCCTTCGAGGAACGGATGTGGGCGCGGGCCGGCAGGTGGGCGGAGATCACGTCGGCCGGCCTGGAACGCCTCGTGAGCCCGGACCCCGCCCAGGCCCTCGCCCTCTTCGACCGCGTCCACCCATCCTGACAGCCCAGCGCGAGAGCACCGGCATCAGCACCAACATGCCAGCGCCAACGGCCCGCCACGGCTTTACGGGACGGTACGGCACCGCCGCGGCCCCTCCCTGCGAAGCCGCCGTCAGGCGAACGCACGGACGCCCGCGCCGAACACGGCCCTCGGCCCGGCACCGCGGAAATCCGCTCCCGCCTCGCGGGCCGGTAGCGCGGGCACCCGGCCTGGATGCCCGGACTCGGCCGGGATGCCGGGGCCGATCGCCTCGGACGAGTCAAGGTAGAGATCAGGACACATCTGCCTGCAGCCTTTCAGGCATGTGCCGGAGGGCTTCAGGAGAGCCGACACGCGGCACACTTTTGCAAGCGGGTGCTTGCAAGAGTTAGCAAGGTGGTGGCATCGTGAAGGCATGGCATCGCTCAACGTCGGCAATCTCGGTGAGTACCTGCGCGAGCAGCGGCGCAACGCGCAGCTGTCGCTGCGTCAGCTCGCCGACGCCGCCGGGGTGTCCAATCCGTACCTGAGCCAGATCGAGCGCGGGCTGCGCAAGCCGAGCGCGGAGGTGCTGCAGCAGGTCGCCAAGGCGCTGCGGATCTCCGCCGAGACGCTGTACGTGCGCGCGGGGATCCTCGACGCCGAGCGGGACCGCGACGAGGTGGAGACCACCGCCGTGATCCTCGCCGACCCCACGCTCACCGAGCGGCAGAAGCAGGTGCTGCTCCAGATCTACGAGTCCTTCCGCAAGGAGAACGGCTTCGGGGACCCTTCCGCTCCGGTGGACGCCCCGGCCGGCGCGGCGGAGGGCGGACGGGGCGGGACGGACGCCCGGGGCGAGGCCCGGGACGGCGTCGAGGGGGACGCCCGCCGCCCCCGCAGGAACGGTGGCGGCGACGCCGCCGGCCCGCAGCAGACGGCCGGGTGAGACGGACGAGGAGTCCGGCCGGACGAGCGCGGGAACCCCACACAACCCTCAAGCGAACGTGACCGGGAGGTCCAGCACCATGGCCATCACCGAAGACCTGCGCAAGACCCTCAGCGACCCCACCCCGCTCTACTTCGCCGCGGGCACCGCCGACCTGGCGTGGCAGCAGGCCAAGAAGGTGCCCGTCCTGGTGGAGCAGCTGCGGACCGAGGCCCCGGCCCGGATCGAGGCCGTCCGCAACACCGACCCGAAGGCCGTTCAGGAGAAGGCGACCGCCCGCGTCAAGGAGACGCAGTCGACCCTGCAGACCAAGGTCAACGAGTTTCTGGGCTCCCTCGACACCGACCTGAAGAAGCTCGGCGAGACCGCCCAGGACCTCGCGCTGCGCGGCGTGGGCGTCGCCGCCGAGTACGCCGTCAAGGCCCGGGAGACCTACGAGAAGGTCGCCGAGCACGGCGAGCAGGCCGTGCGGACCTGGCGCGGCCAGGCCGCCGAGGGCATCGAGGACGTCGCCGAGGGGGTGGAGGAGCTCGCCGTGGCCGTCGAGCCGAAGCCCGAGCCGGTCACGGTCGAGGAGGAGAAGCCGGCCGGTGCCGCGGCCGAGCCGGCCGCGGCGAAGAAGGCGCCCGCCAGGAAGGCCCCGGCGCGCAAGCCGGCCGCCACCGCGAAGAAGACGGCGACCCCGCCGGCCAAGTGAGCCGCGCGTAGCGCGCGCAGGCGGACGGCGCGCGGGCGGACGGCGGACGCGGCCGGCGGGCAGCAGACGGCGGACGCGGACGTTGGACGGCGGACGGCGGACGGCGGACGGCGGACGGCGGACGGCGGACGGCGGACGAACGCGGGCGTACGAGGACGGGCCGGGCACGTGCGGGGTGCCTGACCCGTTCCTCCGATAGGGGACCCGCGCTTGCGGGTACGGTGACCGCGTAATCGACGAGCCGAGTCTGGTGGTGGACGTTGTGCTGATGCAGGGCTTCGTGGGGTTCATGTGGCTGCTGAGCATGGCCCTGATCCTTTTCAGCGGCTTCGCGCTGATCGACGCCGCCACGCGCCGCGAGGACGCCTACCGGGCGGCGGACAAGCAGACCAAGCCCTTCTGGCTGATCATCCTCGGGCTCGCCTTCGTGGTGAACCTGATCTTCGACATCCTGTCGTTCCTGCCGATCATCGGTCTCATCGCGACGATCGTGTACATGGTCGACGTACGGCCCGCGCTGCGCGGCCTGCCGGGCGGAGGCCGCAGCAGCCGCCGCGGCTCCAGCAGCGACGGACCGTACGGGCCGTACAACGGCGGACGGTGAGCCGGACCCGGACCTGAGGGGCGGGGCGGACCCGGACCCGGGGCGGAGCGGGCCCGGGGGCGGACTCGGGGCGGGGCGGACCCGGACCCGGGGCGGACCCGGGTCCCGCCGGGCTCCCGCCGCCCCGGTTACGGCACGCGGTCCAGCAGCAGGACCGCCACGTCGTCGGCCAGCTCGCCGCCGTTGAGGTCGCGGACCTCGTTCACCGCGGCCTGGAGCAGCTTCTCGCCGCGCAGGCCCTCGGCGATCTGGCGGCGGACCATCTCCACCATGCCCTCCTGGCCGAGCCGCTCCCGGCCCTCGCCGACATGGCCTTCGATGAGGCCGTCGGTGTAGAGCATCAGGCTCCACTCGGCGCCCAGCTCCACCTGCATCCGCGGCCAGCGGGCGCCGGGCAGCAGCCCGAGCGCCGGGCCGTTGTTGTCGTACGGCAGCAGCCGCGCGGGCCGGCCGGGCGCGGCGATCAGCGGCGCCGGGTGACCGGCCAGGCACAGCCCGGCGCGGCGGCCGTCCGGGGCGATGTCCACCGCGCACAGCGTGGCGAAGATCTCGTCGTCCGGCCGCTCGTGCTCCAGCACCTGCTGGAGCGTGCCGAGCAGCTGGTCGCCGCACAGGCCCGCCAGGGTCAGCGCGCGCCAGGCGATGCGCAGCTCCACGCCGAGCGCCGCCTCGTCCGGGCCGTGCCCGCAGACGTCGCCGATCATGGCGTGCACGGTGCCGTCCGGGGTCCGTACGACGTCGTAGAAGTCGCCGCCGAGCAGGGCGCGCGAGCGGCCGGGGCGGTAGCGGGCGGCGAAGCGCAGCGGCGAGCCCTCCAGCAGGGGGGTCGGCAGCAGGCCCCGCTCCAGGCGGCGGTTCTCCTGGGCGCGCATCCTGCCCTCGGCGAGGCGCCGCTCGGCGGTCTCCGAACGCTTGCGCTCGACGGCGTACCGGATCGCCCGGCTCAGCAGCCGGCCGTCCAGCTCGTCGCGGAACAGGTAGTCCTGGGCTCCCACGCGCACCGCCTCCGCGCCGCGCTCGGCGTCGTTCGACGCGGTCAGGGCGAGGACGGCGTGCCGGGGCGCGAGCTCCAGCACGTGGCGCAGCACCGCCAGCTCGTCGTCGTCGCCGTCGCCCGCCCGGCCGGGGGCGGGCAGGGCGAGGTCCAGCAGGATGCAGTGGACGTCGTCGGTCAGCAGCCGCTCGGCCTCGGTGAGGTTGCGGGCGGTGCGGACGCGGATCGGCTTGCCGGCCTGGTCGAGCAGGTCGGGGACGATCGGCGAACCGGCCGGGTCGTCCTCGATCAGCAGCAGCGTCAGGTTGGTGGGAGCGCTGTGCTCTGCCGTGTTCCCGGCGTTCCTGTCGTTCCTGGGGTTCCTGTCGTTCCTGGCGTCCTTGGGGCCCTTGGCGTCGGTGGCGTTGGTGGTGTTTCCGGCGGCGTCCTGCCGGTGCGGCGCGCGTTCCCCGGAGTGCTCCGTGGACGTGCGGCCGCCCGCGGACGCTGCCTGCGCCTGACCGCTCTCCACGGCCGGGACCGCCCGGGGCCGCGGTACGGGTACGGGCATCGTCTTGGGTTCCTTCCCTCCCCCCGAGGGCATGGCGGGGCGAGGGACCTCGACCCACCGACGGGGACCATAGCGGGTGCCGGCACCGCAGCGGAATGGCGTGGAGCACGCCGCCGGGCCACCGGCCACTGTCATATGCCGCGTACCGTGGCGCAGTTGGACACGGCGACGGAGCCCGCGGGATGACGAACGTCACGCCCGGGCGGGGTGCGGCGGGGCGGTGCGCGTGGACTGGGTCACGTGGCCCAGGTCACCACCCGCGGAGGGGCGGCGAGTTGGCGCTCCGGTCCGCTCGGGTCCGGTCCGGTGGGGCCCAGGCGGGTGGGGTCCAGCCGGGTGGGGTCCGGTCCGGTCAGGCCCGCTCCGGCCTGGCCTGGCCTGGCCTGGTTCGCTCCGGCCTGGCCTGGCCCGGCCTGATTCGCTTCGGCCTGGCCTGGCCCGGCCCGCTCCGGCCCGGTCCGCCCGGCCGCTCCTCCGTCCCACCGCTCAGGTCGCGTCCGGCCGCACCACTCCCAGAATGGGCATCGACCCCGCGCCCGCGACCGTGATCGCCCGCCCCGGCCGCGGGGCGTGCACGACCTTGCCGTCGCCGACGTACATCCCGACATGGCTGGCGTCCGGGAAGTAGATGATCAGGTCCCCGGGGCGCATGTCGCCGACATCGACGTGCCGCAGCTGCTTCCACTGCTGCTGCGAGGTGCGCGGGATGGCCAGCCCGGCCGACGCCCAGGCCTGCGAGGTCAGGCCGGAGCAGTCGTACGCCCCGGGTCCTTCGGCCCCCCACTGGTAGGGCTTGCCGACCTGGGCCGTGGCGAACTCCACGGCCTTCCCGCCCTGCCCGGAGGCCTCGCCGGCGGCTCCCTTCAGGACGCCGGAGCCGAGCCAGGCGGTCTGCGCCCGCTGCGCGGCCTCCCGCTCCAGCCGCTCCAGGCGCTCCCTCTCCTCCCGCTCCAGCTCGGACTCGAGCTTCTCGGCCGCCGCGATCTGCTTCTCGATCTCCTTCTGGGCGGCCTCCTTGGCCTTGCGGTTGGCCTCCAGCCCCTTCCACCGGGCGGAGGCGTCCGCGGCGTAGGTCTTCAGGTCCTGCTGGGCGCGGTTCGTCTCCGCGATCAGGCCCTTGGTGGCCCGCTGGCCCTGGAGCACCCGGCCCGTGCCGTCGAGGAACTGCCGCGGGTCGTCGCTCAGCACCAGTTTCGCCTCGTCCGGCAGCCCGCCGGTGCGGTACTGGGCGCGGGCCGCGGCTCCCGCGCGGTTCTTGAGCCGGTTCAGTTCCTCCTGGCCCTCGGCGATCTTCCGGGCCAGCTCCGCGAGTTCGGCGGACTGCCGCCGCGCCTCCTCCTCGGCCGCGTTGTACTCGTCCGTGGCCACCGCCGCCGCGCGGTAGAGCTTGTCGAGCTTGTCGCGTACGGCTTCCAGGTCCTTGTCGGGTGCGGTGGCGGCCGGCGACGGGGTGGCGGCCGGTGGAGGCGTGGGACCGGGGTCCGCGAACGCCGTGCCCGGTGCGGCCAGCACGGTCACCGCGCAGACCACGGTCACGGCCGCTGCGATCAGGCCACGCTTGCCCGTACCCATAGCTCGCCCCCAGCTGATTAACCGTCAGTAACATCGGTCGCCTGAGGGATGGTGCCATGCCGGGGCGGAAAGCGACAGAGGTAGTGCTTCCTCCCTCCCGTCACCCGGCGCGCCGTTTCCCCCGCTGTGTGACGTACGGCGCAGGGAGATCGTTCCTTCGCAGATCAGGGGTGTGTCGGCCTTCGCAGATCAGGGGCGCGTCGGCCGGACCGGGAGGCGGGAGTCCCTCCGCCGCGGCTCAGCTCCGCGGCGCCAGCGCCCCCCACCGCACGGTGACCTCCCCCTGCCGCCAGCGCGCGGGCCCGTCCGTCACCGGCCAGTCGGCCGTCAGGTCCCGTACCGCCCGGATCCAGCGCTGGCGGGCGCCGTAGGAGGCGTAGGGCGCCGCGGCGGCCCAGGCGCGGTCGAAGTCGCGCAGGAAGGCATGCACGGGCTCGCCGGGGACGTTGCGGTGGATGAGCGCCTTCGGCAGCCGTTCGGCCAGGTCCGAGGGGCGGTCCAGGGAACCCAGCCGGGTCGCGAAGGTCACCGTGCGCGGCCCTTCGGGCCCGAGCGCGACCCACACGTGCCGGCGGCCGATCTCGTCGCAGGTCCCCTCGACCAGCAGCCCGCCCCGGGAGTGCTCCGTGGCCGGGGCGAGCCGCGCGCACAGCCGCTGCCAGACGGCGGCGACCTCGGCCTCGTCGTACTGGCGCAGCACGTTGGCCGCGCGGATCAGCAGCGGGCGCTGGGGGACCGGGACCTCGAAGCCGCCGTGCCGGAAGGCGAGCCCCTCGCGCGCGTAGGGCCCGGCCGCCGCGACGCGCGCCGGGTCGATCTCGATGCCCACCACGCGGGCGCGGGGCGCGGCGGTGCGCAGGCGGTGCAGCAGCTCGACGGCGGTCCAGGGGGCCGCTCCGTAGCCGAGGTCGACGGCGACGGGATCGGCGGCGCGGCGCAGCTCGGCGCCGTGCGCGGCCGCGATCCAGCGGTCCATGCGGCGCAGGCGGTTCGGATTCGTCGTCCCGCGCGTGACCGTACCCACGACGGGGGTCCCCCCGCTCGAACGAAGCCGAGCGTGAGGGAGGGCGGCGGCGCGGAGTGTCATGCGTACGAGGGTATGCGGGCACTCGGGCGGGGACGGCGTGGTGGGTTTCCGGGCGGGGCCGGTGCGGCGGGTGCCCGGATGGAGTCGGCGTGGTCGGTTTCCGGTTGGGACCGGCGTGGCGGGTTCCCGGCCGGGACCGGCGGCGTGGCGGATTCCCGGTTGGGACCGGAATGGCGGGTTCCCGACCGGTACCGACGCGGCGGGTTCCCGGCCGGGACCGGTGCGGCG
Organism: Streptomyces sp. NPDC006134; assembly: GCF_040628835.1. Lineage (NCBI taxonomy): Bacteria > Bacillati > Actinomycetota > Actinomycetes > Kitasatosporales > Streptomycetaceae > Streptomyces > Streptomyces sp. NPDC006134. The sequence goes on from NZ_JBEXTV010000002.1 coordinate 42,327, forward strand.
GGCCCCGGGTGGGCCCGGTGCGCGTCACGCACCCTGATGTCGAACGGTTGAGCGATGAGCGGTAACGCTTCGGCAAAGCCTGCGGGCGGGGAATGGGAATGCCGTCTTCCGGCGTTCGCATCCCGTGGAGGGCGGCGTGTGTCCTCCGACCGGCACGCCCGCAGCAAGGAGGAACGCCACGTGAGCCAGTACGTCAGCAGGCTCGGGCGTCGCTCTCCGGCGGCTCCCCCACGGCTCCGGTTGCACCGGCGCCCCCGCCGCGTCGCGATGCTCTCCGTGCACACGTCCCCGCTCCACCAGCCCGGCACCGGTGACGCGGGCGGCATGAACGTCTACATCGTGGAGCTGGCGCAGCGGCTGGCCGCCATCAACATCGAGGTCGAGATCTTCACGCGCGCGACCACCGCCGCGCTCCCGCCGGCCGTGGAGCTGTCCCCCGGCGTGCTCGTCCGGCACGTCGACGCGGGCCCCTACGAGGGCCTGGCCAAGGAGGACCTCCCGGCCCAGCTGTGCGCCTTCACGCACGGCGTGATGCAGGCCTGGGCCGGCCACCGCCCCGGCTACTACGACCTGGTCCACTCCCACTACTGGCTCTCCGGCCACGTCGGCTGGCTCGCCGCCCAGCGCTGGGGCGCCCCCCTGGTGCACGCCATGCACACCATGGCCAAGGTCAAGAACGCCAACCTGGCCGAGGGCGACACCCCCGAGCCCGCCGCCCGCGTCATCGGCGAGACCCAGATCGTCGCCGCCGCCGACCGGCTCATCGCCAACACCGCCGAGGAGGCCGGCGAACTGGTCCGGCACTACGCCGCCGACCCGGCCAAGGTCGCCGTCGTCCACCCGGGCGTCAACCTCGAACGGTTCCGCCCGGCCGACGGCCGCGCCGCCGCCCGCGCCCGCCTGGGCCTGCCGCAGGACGCGCTGATCCCGCTCTTCGCCGGGCGCATACAGCCCCTGAAGGCCCCCGACGTGCTCCTGCGTGCCGTCGCCGCCCTGCTCGACGAGCGCCCCGACCTGCGCTCCCGCGTCGTCGTCCCCGTCGTCGGGGGCCCCAGCGGCAGCGGCCTGGCCAAGCCGGAGGGCCTGCAGAAGCTGGCGGCCCGCCTCGGCATCGCGGACGTCGTACGGTTCCGCCCGCCGGTCGGGCAGGAGCAGCTCGCGGACTGGTTCCGCGCCGCGTCCGTGCTCGTCATGCCGTCCTACAGCGAGTCGTTCGGGCTGGTGGCGATCGAGGCGCAGGCGGCCGGCACGCCGGTGCTCGCCGCCGCGGTCGGCGGCCTGCCCGTCGCGGTCCGCGACCGGGAGACCGGCTTCCTCGTCCAGGGCCACGATCCGGCCGCCTACGCGCGCGTGCTGCGCGACTTCGCCGACGACCCGGAGCTCACCCCCCGCATGGGCGAGGCCGCCGCCCGGCACGCGCAGGGCTTCGGCTGGGACACCGCCGCGGCGGCCACGGCCGACGTCTACACGGCCGCGATCACCTCCCACCGCCGTCGCGTACGCTCGCACCATGGCTGAGGCACAGCAGGCGCAGCAGGCACAGCAGGTGGCGCGGCAGACCGTGGAAGGCGCCCTGAAGGACGCCGAACTGGAGTGGGAGAGCCCCGAACCCGGCGCGTACGTCGTCAAACTCCCGGGCACCCGCAAACTGTCGACGACGGTCTCCCTCCTCCTGGGCCGCCACACCCTCTCCCTGAACGCCTTCGTCATCCGCCACCCCGACGAGAACGAGGCCGCCGTCCACCGCTGGCTGCTGGAGCGCAACCTCAAGCTCTACGGCGTGAGTTACGCCGTCGACCGGCTCGGCGACGTCTACGTCACCGCCAGGCTCCCGCTGGCCGCCGTCACCGCCGAGGAGATCGACCGCCTCCTCGGCCAGGTCCTGGAGGCCGCCGACGGCGCCTTCAACACCCTGCTGGAGCTGGGCTTCGCCTCCGCGATCCGCAAGGAGTACGCGTGGCGGGTGTCGCGCGGCGAGTCCACGCGGAACCTGGAGGCATTCCGCCACCTGACCGAGCGCCCCGCCGACTGACCCGGCTCCCGCGCCCCGCCGACCGACCCTGCTCCCGCGTCCCGCCGACTGACCCTGTTCCCGGCTCCCGCGTCCCGCCGACCGACCCGGCTCCCGCATCCCGCCGACCGACCCTGCCCCCGCGTCCCGCCGGCCGGAGCCCGGCGCGCGACGGCGCCACCCCCGGCTGCCGTCAGCGCGACGCGCCGGCGCCACCCCCGGCTGCCGTCAGCGCGACGCGCCGGCGCGGTACCGCCCCGGCGGCACGCCCACCAGCTTCTTGAAGTGCCGGGTCAGATGGGACTGGTCGTGGAAACCGGTGGCGGCGGCCACCTCGGCCGGCGCGTGCCCCGCCAGCAGCAGGCGACGGGCCCGCCCCACGCGCCGGGACGTCAGGTACTGGTGCGGGGCGATGCCGTACGCGGTGCTGAACGCCCGTACCAGATGGGCGGGATGGGCGCCCAGCAGCACGGTCGCCTCGTCGAGGGTGAGCCCCTCGGCGACCCGGGCGTCCAGCAGCTCGCGCAGCCGACGGGCGAGGACGGGGTCCCGGCGCGGGGCGGGGCGGGCCTGCCCCGGGCGCAGCGCGGCCCGCAGCCGCTCGCCGATCAGCGCCAGCCGGCTCGCCGCCTCCAGCTCCTCGCCGGGCCGGGCCAGCGCGGCGTGCACCTGCCCGACGCGCCGCCGCAGCACCGGGTCGCGCAGGTCGGGACGGTCGACGGCGGGCCCGATCAGATCGTCGGGGAGCAGCGTGCCGTCCAGGTACAGGACCCGCTTGCGGAAGCCGTCCGGGGTGGCCGGGGCGCCGTTGTGCGGAACGTGCGGCGGCAGCAGGGTCACCGCGTCGAGCGGGGTGCCGTGCTCGTGCCGGTCCAGGTCGTAGCGCACGGCCCCGGCGTCCACGATGAGCAGCGTCCAGGCGTCGTGGACGTGCATCGGATAGGCGTACCCGGTGAAGTGCGCGTGGAAGACCTCCACGACGCCCGGAACGCGCGGACGCCAGGCGGAGACGGTGGCGTCGGTGGCGGTGCGCTGCGCGGCCATGCAAAGAACGTACAAGACGCGGCCGTACGCCCCTCGGCAGTCTCGTCCCATGAACGACGCACCCACCGGCAACCCGCCCGTCCGCTTCGACACCAAGATCGCCGTCCTGCTCCGCGACGACCTCGAACCCTGGCAGCGCCTCAACGTCACCGCGTTCCTCGTCAGCGGCCTGGGCACCCGGCTCCCCGAGGTGATCGGGGAGCCGTACGAGGACGCCGACGGCGTGCCCTACCTGCCGATGTTCCGCCAGCCGGTGCTGGTCTTCGAGGGCGGCAAGGAGACGCTGACGGCCGCCCACGCGCGCGTGCTGTCCCGTTCCCTGCCGTGCGCGGTCTTCACGAGCGACCTGTTCGCCACGGGCAACGACCGCGACAACCGGGCGGCCGTCCGCGCCGTACCGACGAAGCAGCTGGACCTGGTGGGGCTCGCGGTGTACGGGCCGAGGAACGGGGTGGACAAGGTACTGAAGGGGGCGCGGATGCACCCGTGAGGGACGCCGCGCCCCGTCCCGCACCACCACTCATTCAGAGGGCTCTCGACCAGCCCCGTCCTCGCCCTTGCCCTCGTCTTCGTCGGCGGGGACGGGAAGCCGGGCTCCACGGCTTTCGGCGACCCGGAGAACGTCTTGCAGGAATTCCGCCAACCGGGCGGACAGGTAGCGGAGTTCGACGGCTCCGGCCTTCGGGTCCTTGATCAACGCCTGGGCGTGTCCCACCAGTTCACATCCCATCCCGAGCTGAACCGACTCGATGGTGTCGGCGAGCCGGGAGACGTAGCCCTCTCGGCTGTCGCCGGTGAGGAGGTAGCAGGGTTTGCCCTCGGAGCCGGACCAGGGGAGGAGGCGGGCGATGGTGCGATCTCCCCGGCCTTTCCGGGGTTCCGGGAGGCCGGGGAACTCGGGACCGGTCATGACGTGGCCACCTCCGGGCCGCGGAGGGGCCGGGGGCTGATGTCGCTGCCGTGCGGGGAGAGCCGCAGAGCACGGCGGCGCGGGCAGTGCTGGTGCCGATGACGTTTCCGGGCCTGGCGTTCGGCAGGACTGAGCAGGTAGGGGCGTACGAGCGGGGAGTCCTCACCGCGGAGGAGGGGCGGCTGCGGCGGCTTGGGCCGTACGCCGGTGCCGGCTCCGGGGTGCGCCGTCGTGCTGAGTGGCTGATCCGGCCACCTCGCCGGATGGGGGTGGAGGCGGGGGCGGGAGCGGGCTCGGTGCCGCCCGCGAGGCGGCAGCAGCAGTCTCGGCAGTAGTGCGCAGAGGAGGGCGATACAGTCCGGCATGTCTACCTGCCTTCTCCAGGTGGGCCGTGCCCCCGGACCGCAGGCACGCGGTCGCGGGGGTCTGCTGTGTCACAGCGCACCGGCCTTCTGCCCGGGACAGATCACACCAGCAGCGCTGCGACCGTGAGCATACTCGCAGTTTCTCTGCGGGTTAAGTAATTCTGCTAGTCGCAGCGAAACTGTGTACCTGACAGACTGGGTGAGACTGGAGGGAGGGCTCATGAGCAAGGGTTTCGGGCTGGTGGTGCGCTTCGCGCTACGGAATCAGGAGGCGGCGACCGCCTTCGACGCTCTGTGCGCACGCACGCTGGAAGGGATCAAGGCACGGGAGCCGGGCACACTGGCGTACGTCGTCCACGTCCCCGAGGGCGAGCCCCTGGTGCGCGTCTTCTACGAGCTGTACGCCGACCGCGCCGCGTTCGAGGCGCATGAGGAGCAGCCGCACACCAAGCACTTCCTGGCCGAGCGCGAGCAGCACCTCACGGGCGTCGAAGTGACCTTCTTGGACGCGATTGACGGGAAGGTGGCCGCACGGTCGTGACGGTGCACGGCACAGGGGCGTTCGGGGCGCGCGTCGCGGAACTGAGGCGCCGGCGAGGGCTCACCCAGAGCGAGCTGGCCGCGGCCATCGGCCGCACCGCCAGCTGGGTGTCACAGGTCGAGCGGGGCATCCAGCCGGTCAATCGGCTGGATGTGCTGCGGCTGCTCGCGGACGGTCTGGGCGTGGCGCTCAACGTGCTGCAGCCAGAGGCGCCGGAAGCGCCCGAACCGGAACCCACGGAACGCCAGAACGACCTGGACCAAGCGCGATTGGTCATCTCCGGGCACCCCGCACTCGATGTCCTGCTCACCCCGCGCCAGGACACCCGCACCGCTCTCCTCCACGAACTGGCTGACGAAGTGGAGCGCGTCTGGACGCTGACGCACGCCGGTCGCTTCGCGGAGCTGAGCGAGGTGCTGGCGCCTCTCGTGCCACGGCTGGAGCGGGCATCGCGGACCGTGTCCGGTGAGGACCGCCCGCAGGCGTACCGGTTGCTGGCCCGCATGTATCAGGCCCTGGCCGCGGCGTTCGTACGGCAGGACGAGGCCGATGCGGCCTGGGTGGCCGCTGACCGTGCGATCCGGGCGTCCGAGCTCGCCGACGACACGCTCGGCGTCTTCGTCGGCGTCTTCCGTCTCGTCCACGCGTTCATCAGGCTCCACCATCTCGACCAGGCCGAACACGCGGCCGCGTCCGCCGTCAACGCCTTGGCTCCGCGTGCCGAGGCGACAACGACGCCTGCCGAGGAGCTGTCGGTCCTGGGTTCCCTGCATCTCGCGCTGGCCCTGGTGCACGCGCGTGCCGGGGAGCGGGCGGCGGCGCGGAGGCAGATCGACCGGGCCCGGGCCGTGGCCGAACGGGTCGGCGAGGGCCGGAACGACTTCAACCTGGAGTTCGGCCCGGTGAACGTCGAGATCCAGGCGGTCTCCACCGCGGTCGACCTCGGTGATGCCGGGGAAGCGCTGGACATCGCCAAGGCCGTGGACACCAGCGGGCTCTCGGCCGAAAGACGGGCGAGAGTCCTGCTGGATGTCGGACGGGCACACGCTCAGCGACGGCAGTTCGGCGATGCCCTCGCGGCACTCCTGAGCGCGGAGGAGACCGCCCCCGAGATCGTCCACACCCACATGGCCGCTCGTGGTGTCATCAAGGAGCTGATGCTCATGGCCGGGCGCGGAGCTTCCCCCGAGTTGCGCGCTCTGGCCGAGAGGGCCGACGCGATGGCGTGACCGGCACGGCTCGATCAACAGCGCGTCTGTTCGGTGTGCCCGTCGGTCTGCTTGTCAGTGTGCCTGTACGGCTGGAGGCTCAGGCCGCCTGTTCGGGGACGGGCCGTGACGACCTGGTACCGGTCTGATCCGCCGGCGCCGCTTCCTCCCCGGACGGCAGCCCGCGCATGAGGACTGCGTACCCGGCCCCCGCCGCCGTACCGATCACCGCGCACACCCCCCACAGCCATGCCGCCCCGAACCGGTCGATGACGAAGCCGGACATCACCGGGGCGACGAGGGCGGCGACGGCCCAGGACATCGTGTACATGCCCTGGTAGCGCCCGCGGCCCCGCGTGGGGGAGAGCTGTACGACCAGATCGGTCTGCGTCGGCGAGTTGACGATCTCGGCCAGCGTCCACACGCAGACCGTGAGGGCGAAGACGCCGACGGACCCGGCGAAGGCGGTGAGGCCGAAGCCGTACCCCGCCAGCAGCGAGGACATGACCAGCAGCCGCCGCGGGTCCCGGTGCTGGATGAACCGGGTGACCGGGATCTGCAGCGCGACGATCAGCACCCCGTTGACGGCGATCACCATGCCGAAGTCGGCGGGGGTGAACCCGGCCTCGCCCATGGCCACCGGCAGCCCCACGTACGCCTGCTGGAAGATCAGCGCGACGAGGAAGGACAGCCCGACGACGCCCATGAAGCGCCCGTCGCGCAGGACGGTGCCGAGCGACACCGCGCCGCCGTCCGTCTCCTTGTCCTGCGCCGGGCTCTCGGCGGGCCGGGACTCGGGCAGCTTCACGAAGACGAGGATCGCGCAGGCCATCGTCATGCCCGCCTCGATCAGGAACCCGGCGAGGTAGCTGTAGGCGGCGATGAAGCCCGCGGCGGTGGAGGAGATGGCGAAGCCGAGGTTGATCGCCCAGTAGTTCAGGGAGAAGGCGCGGACGCGGTCCTCGGGCCGCACGATGTCCGCCATCATCGCCTGCACGGCCGGCCGGGAGGCGTTGGAGGCCATGCCGACCACGAAGGCGACGGCCGCGATGGCGACCGGGTCCCGCATGAAGCCGAGCAGTGCGACGGACAGGGCCGTCGACGCCTGCGCGACCAGCAGCGTCGGCCGCCGCCCGAGCCGGTCGGTCATCACCCCGGCGACGAGGGACGAGATCACGCCGCCGAGCCCGTGCAGGGACGCGACGAGACCGGCGTAGGAGGCGGAGTAGCCGCGGTCCAGGGTCAGGTACAGCGCCATGAAGGTGGCGACGAAGGCGCCGAGCCGGTTGACGAGCGTGCTCGTCCACAGCCACCAGAACTCGCGGGGCAGCCCGGAGACGGTCTCCCGGGCGGCGCGTCTGAGTGTGGCCAGTGGCATAGGGTCCCCCCACGAATGGAACGGATGTAAGTGGCGCAAGCCGATGGCACATGTTACGAAGAGGGGAGCGCGGCGGGCCACTCGATTAACAGATGCCGTCAACCGTCCGGCCACCGGGCGGCCGGGCGAAGGGGGGAATGCGTGGATTACGCTCTGAGGCATGGCCGACGCACCGTACAAGCTGATCCTCCTCCGCCACGGCGAGAGCGAGTGGAACGAGAAGAACCTGTTCACCGGCTGGGTGGACGTCAACCTCACCCCGAAGGGCGAGAAGGAGGCGACGCGCGGCGGCGAGCTGCTCAAGGACGCCGGTCTGCTGCCCGACGTGGTCCACACCTCCCTCCAGAAGCGCGCGATCCGCACCGCGCAGCTCGCGCTGGAGGCCGCCGACCGCCTCTGGATCCCGGTCAAGCGCTCCTGGCGCCTGAACGAGCGCCACTACGGCGCCCTCCAGGGCAAGGACAAGGCCCAGACCCTCGCCGAGTTCGGCGAGGAGCAGTTCATGCTGTGGCGCCGCTCCTACGACACCCCGCCGCCCCCGCTGGACCGCGACGCCGAGTACTCCCAGTTCTCCGACCCGCGCTACGCGACCCTCCCGCCGGAGCTGCGCCCGCAGACGGAGTGCCTGAAGGACGTCGTCGTCCGCATGCTGCCGTACTGGTTCGACAGCATCGTCCCCGACCTCCTCACCGGCCGCACGGTCCTGATCGCCGCCCACGGCAACAGCCTGCGCGCCCTGGTCAAGCACCTGGACGGCATCTCCGACGCCGACATCGCCGGCCTGAACATCCCCACCGGCATCCCGCTCTCCTACGAGCTGGACGCCGACTTCAAGCCGGTCAACCCCGGCGGCACGTACCTCGACCCGGAGGCGGCCGCGGCGGCGATCGAGGCGGTCAAGAACCAGGGCAAGAAGAAGTAACGCGACACGGACGAGCCCCCACCTGCTGTTCTTCTGCTGGTGGGGGCTCGTCGATGCCTCGGGACTGTCTCTGGGCCGTGCGCGGGTGCCCGAGGTGGCCGACTATGACAGGCGAGCCGAGGGTGGTCGCAGCGAAACCCGAGATCAGAGGCCCTCAGCCATATGTGTTTCCGTGCAGGGTGGCCGTACGGCAAGGTGAGGTGCTTCTCTCCAGCGGACTCAGTCCTCACCCACCTGCAGCAATACGACGGTGAAGGATCCGCCAGTTCCCGCTACGACTCCATCGAAGGTATGCCGGGTGACCGGGGTCCACGCCCGTTCTCGGGGAGAGAGGCCGTTGATGTTCGTGTACCAGACGGACTGGTAGCCCAGCAGGCGCACGATACGTTCCGCCGCTCGGTGGGCATGGGTACGATCGCGGCGTCGTGTGCCCGGGAACACGAGGTCATCGGTCGCCAGGCAGGTCAAGAGCTCTACGGCGCGCTCACCGTCAATCTGCGTGAGTGCACCCTCGACCTCTGTCGGTGTGACAGGGCCGACTACTCCCTCTACGGCATAGTCCTTCCAGACCTCTTCCGCCTTGATGGCCACTTGGCGGACGACTTCCGGTACAGATCCGCCGGCCTTGTCGGCCACCTGACCGAAGATCCCCTCTTCCCGCGCCAAGGAGCCGATTAGGGCGTGCAGTTCCGCAACTACATTCACTGGGCCAGTGTTTCACCCGGCCCATGCCGTCCGTGCTGCATCGGTGCAGCCATGCGGTGAGTGAGCTCTTTCAGCGTGGCCACTGAGCGGTTGGCGGGACTGGTCCCCGCAACGGTCAAGGTTCCCGTGCCGCGTCGGAGGTCTGTCTGCGTGACAACGCCCAGGCGCATCGGCGGACAACCTGCACACCAACGGGCCATCCCAGCAGGTGAGAGTCACACCGCCCCCTGGTCAAACAGTCGCCCAGTTGCTTCGGGGTGAAGAGGTCATGGACTAAAGGCCGTCGTGCTCGACCAGTGAGCCGTGAGGGCTCAGTGTGTAGAAGCGCGGCGGATCCGTGTCCTCCACAGCTCTGCGCAACTCCGCTTCCTGCTCGGCGAGGCCGGGTCCATATGGGTCTCGCACGTGGAATCCGTACAGCTCGATGGCGTCCGCATCGACGTCGTCGGGCTCGGGACGGCCCTCTTGTATGAATCCGCAGAGCGCACGCAGCGCGTCCTCGCCCAGTTCCAGGGGGTGGAAGGGCAGGGCGTACGGCTCTTCTTCCTCGCCGGGCCAGGGGATGATGTCCGCTGGGCGGTCACCGGCCCAGCAGGGCAGTTCGAAGGGAAGCGGTTCGCCGATGTTCTCGATGATGCCGCTGTCCGGCGACAGGCTCAGGGAACGGACGAGGCGACCGTCCTCCCACACGGCGAACGCCAGCCAGTCGACGACGCTGTGCATGGCGTGGACGACCAACGACGACCACCAGGCGCACGGGCTCACCGCGTCTGAGCAGGCATAATCCAGCTCACCAAGAACCCCGGCAAGACCCGGGGAAAGAAGAAGCAGGGCCATACGCAAAAAAGCTCCCTACCTGCGATTTATTCGCCGGTAGGGAGCTTTTGGGTGGCGCTGGGACATTGTGGGGCCTTGCTCACTCATGTCGAAGCAGATGCCGGCCGAAAAGCCTCACTGGCCTTACGGCTTCATGGCTTCATGGCTTCATGGCTTCATGGCTTCATGGCTTCATGGCTTCGCGCGCTGGTCGCAGTGGCTGTACCGGGGACACAGGTTCGCTCGACGGCCGAAAACCTCTGTTCACTGCTGTCGCCCGGCGTGTTACATTCCCTGCGGCTCCGATCAATCGCGCTTCACGCTAAAACGACGTCAGGGCAAGCGAAGTGGACTGGGTCATTTCGACCAAGTGATCCAGTGTTGATCGGGAGTGAAGAGCGGGGGGACAGTGCGTCTAGAGCAGCAATGCCGCCGTGTGGCCGTTTCGCCTTTTCAGGTTCGCCGCAACGGGAATTCCATGGCTCATCGCTCGGTGTGAAGAGGGTCAGGTTCCGCTGTCGCCTCGGCTATTAAATGACGCTTATCGATTTCAGCCATCTGGCCGGTACCGGCACGCCTGGCTCGGGGTGCCGGTACTCTGACATCTCGCATCTGACACGAGAATGCGACGGAGACCCCTGTGAAGCGCACACCCCACACCGCTGCCGTTCTCGCGCTCGGCGCTGTCCTGATGGCCGGTATTTCCGCGTGCAGCACCGAAAGCTCCGCGGAAGCAGACAAGATCGGAGTCGTGGAGAAACTTCCGACGGACCCCGACCAGGCGAAGTCGAAGGAGAACGCCCAAGAGTTCCGATCCTGGGTCAATGTGCATGGAACCGCACAAGAGAAGGACGCGGTCGGACGTGTGCAGCGCATCATCGGTGAGTGGAACGAAAAGACCGGCAACGCCTACATCTCCACCGACATCAATGGCGGGAAGACCCAAGTGGAGGGCCCCCAAGCGGCTGCCACCGCGATCGCCAAGGCGTTCGGCGACTGGAAGGACTCGGAACAGGGGTACGCGTCGGTCTACGACGTCTTCGGCAACGCAATGATCACCAATTACAAGTTCTGAGGACGTGCTGTCTCGCCTCCGGCCGCCCAGGGTGTATGGAGGCGAAGGCAGGGTGGCCGACGGTGCCGTACCGAGCACCTGTCGGGGGTGACCGCGCCGCGCCGCCGGGACGCGGGGACTCGGGAGCAGGCCGTACCGCACCACAAGCACACCGGACAGGGCGGGGAAAACGGGGAACCACGGGGAAACGGGGAATCACGGGGAAAGAACCGGCGTCCGCCGAGGCCCCGGCTGAGCCAACCGCACGGATCGGGCCAGGATCCCGTCTTGCCGCGCCCCGGGTTTCCCGCCGCGCTCCGGCCCTCACCGCAACCGCCGACGCGTCCGGAGAGTCGTACCCACCATGGCCGAAGAACGTGCACAGCACGGCGTGAGGGTCTCGCCCGCCGTCTCCGCCGCAGTGGGCGTCGGGGGCCTGGCTCTCGTCGCCGTGGCGAGTTGGAGCAGTCTCCTGCTGGTCGTGCGGGGGCGGGTGGTTCCCGGCTGGGGGGTGAGCGCGGGTCTCCTTGTCGTGTCCCTCCTTCTTCGGTGGGCCCTCAGCCGGGCGAGCCGTCCGGCGGATGCCTCGGGGCCCGCGCGGAAGGGAGCCGCCCGGACACGGCTGGGGAGCAGTCTGCTGATCGTCGCGGCGGTGCTCGGCATCGCGTGGGGAGCGGTGGGTGATCTGTTCTCGAGCGCGGAGTACCACGTGCTGCGCCCCGCGGGGCCGGGGGGCTGCACGGCCGTGGTGCGGGAGACGTCCGCCTTCGTGATCGGCTACGGAGAGGCGTACGCGGTGGGGCGTACCGGTCTGGCCCTGGGCGAGTCGGGTTCCTGGACGGTCGACGACGGGTACCGGCCCGTCGAGGCGGGCACGTACGAGTTGGACTGGGGCCGGGACGGCGGTCTCCTGCGGGTCAGCGGTACGGGCGTCGATCCGGTCGTCCGTGGGGGACTGACCGACATCGACTGCGGGTGGTGAGGCCGGTACCGCTCACCGGAGTGCCCGGCGCGAGGTCCTCGCCGGTGCGGTGCTCACCGCTCCCACACCCGCTGGAACTCCTGTGCCGTGACGGCCTCCAGCGGTTCCTGTTCGGGATCGATCGCCTGGTCCGTCAAGGCGCCGTGCTCGTCCTCGAAGTGCTTCCAGTCGTATCGGTGGAGCGCGCCGGACGAGGTGAGTTCGGCCTGCTTGATGACGACCAGCTCGTCACCGTCGGGCACGGCCTCGATGTACCACAGCCCGCCCTCCTCGTCGGTGTGACGGAAGTGGCGCCGTACCGTGGCCTGTTGGTCGAGGGCGCGGTAGTACGCCACGGTCTCTGCCGCGATGCGCGCGAGGTCGGTCATCCGGCCATCGTGTCAGCGGGTGCAGCCGGCCGCACCGTCCTGGCATCACCAGGTGACATTGGTGGCACTGGATTACGGCAGACACGAGTGAACCGCAGGAATGCCCCGGTCGCAGAGGGCTTGAAGGCGTGAAGGGAGAGACACCGGGCCGTGGTTGCGCCTACTCGCCGGCGGCGGGGGGCTGAGGTCGGTCCCGGCGACACGGTGTCCGCGCAGCGCCAGGCCGATGGCCTGCGTGCCGATGCCGCAGGAGCAGTCGAGCACCCTCGCGCGATCCAGGCCGATCAGGGCGTCCAGTGCCTCCCCCTGCCGGCGGGTGCTCACGTCCCAGTCCGAGTAGATCAGGTGGTGGTCATCGGCCAGTTCGTCATAGAAGCGCGCCACGGGCATCTCGGACATGGCCCGAGCCTACTGAGGCCCCGGAGGTGATGATCCTCTGCTGAAACCCGCCGGCAGATGCTGCTGAACACGGCCGGCTCGTCGAGCGTCCCGGGGCGGTCGCGGCGTGAGCCCCTTGAGGTCCGGGCTGCCGGATATGTTGTGGCCGCCTGACATGCGGTTGTGTACGTTGCCCTCATGACCGGCAACCGAAGGGGCAGTGCCGCGTAGGCGCCCGTCAGCCCTGCGGGGTGACTTCCCCGCCCGTCCACCGAGACGACGACGGTACCCGTCCATCGACGGCCTTTCCGGGTCTTGCGCAGCCGGTCTGCGGCGGCTGGAGCGGACCCGCTTCTGGCCCGAAGCCACGGAAGAGGCGTTCTGGCACTGGAAGGCCCTTGCCCATGGCCCTCTCCGGCAACTCGAGGATCCGCTCGCAGGTCCTGACTGCGGCATTCTCGTGTGCGGGTGTTACGGCGTCGATTTCCGCGGGCACCTCGAAGCCGTGCTTCACGCGCTGCCCAGGAAGAGCGCGCGTGAGCTGCGCTCCCTCGTGTGGGCCCTCGACGAGAAGATTCTGGAGAGGGCCCAGGTCATACCGGCTGACAGCCTGGACGTGCCGTGGTGGCGAGGCTGGCTCTAGGCGTGTTGTCCCGGGACGTTGGTGACACGCGGGCCGGGTGGGTCTCAGTAGTGGACCGGGGCCGGCTCCGGGCCGTCGGCCGTCCCGGCGGTTTCCGGGAGGCGCCTGTCATCGTCCCCTCGCCTCAGACGGCCACTCTCTCCTGGCAGGAGTCCCAGAAACCGAGGAGAGCGGATGCCGTTTCCGCGGGCCGGTGGACATTGGGCGAATGCCCGCCGCCCTCGATCCTGCACAACCGGGCCCCCAGCTCACGGGCCATCCGCTCGACCCCCTCGGGTGCCCAGGTTTCGTCAGGGGTCCCCGAGACGACGAACTTGGGAAGCGGAAGCTGTGCCAACCGGGGAGTCTCGTCCGCTTCGTTCAGCATCTGCTCCGCGGCCGCCGACAGGTGCTCCGGCGCGTTGCGCAGCCATCGTCGCTCCATGAAGAGGTCCACCTCGCGGGGGGCGGGTACCTCGTCGTTCCTGACGAAGGGCCACATGTCGGCGAGTGTCATCGAGTCGATGACGGAGAGCAGCAGCCGCAGGCGTTCCTGCTGCCGGGGAGAGACACCGGCGGGACCGAAGTTCACGAGCGTGACGGAAGCCCAGAGGGACGGGTCTCCCTGAGTGCCGAGTACGGCCGCGCGGGCGAGGAGCCCTCCGTAGGAGTGACCCACGAGGTGCACGGGGCCGGCGCCGACGTGTTCGACGAGGGCGGCGAGATCGCGCGCGAGGCTGTCACGGGAGTACGAGGGATTCGGTGACGCCGCACCGGTTTCGTACTGGCCCCGGCCGTCGACGGCCAGGACGCGTACGCCGCCGTCGCTCAAGGCGGACAGCAGCGGAAGGAAGTCCTCCTTGCTGCCCATGAACCCGGGAACGAGCAACGCCGTCGCCCGGGCGGGGGCCGGCCCGGCAGGCGCGACGTCGAAGGCCGCGAAGACGCCTCGCGCGGTATCCAGGCGGACCGGACGCGCGTTGTCCGGGACCTCCAAGGTCAATAACTGACTCATGGGCCAGCATGATAGGCGCACGCTCGACGAGGCGTCACACAGCCGATATGAGGAACCGGCGGTCGGTTACGGAGCTCAATCGGCAGTTCGATTGCCGGGCTGGGTTTCGGGTCCTGACCGCGGCTCCGGGACGTTCACCACCGGGTCGTCGCGGTGCCATCCGCCGAAGCGTCCCACCGCCTTCCAGATCTTCTTTTCCTTGTTCCTGTCGACCTGCCTGCGGGATTCCCATGAGAGGATCTCGCGCCCGTACGTGCCGCGGGCCAGAGAATTCACATCCGCCTCGATGAGGCGCAGATGCTTCCCCAGCCTCTGGATGCCGTCGTTGCTGTCCCGCAGGTACAGGTAGGCGATCAGAAGCACGAGCCCCACGATCAGGATTCGCCAGTACCCCAGATCGCTGCCGAGCGTGGCCGCGATGGCGGTTGCCGCACCCGCGTATCCGGCCAATTGCTGCCGGGCTCCGATCCTCTGCACCACTTCGGACCGGAGGGATTCGTACTCCTTCATACGGAGCTCGATCAACTCGGCGGCCTTGTCGTGTCCGCACTCGCACCCGCATTCACGCTCACGCTCACGCTCGCTCACCGCGCCCCCTTCCGGGAGGGATGTTTCCCTCCGGTGAACGGATCGACACGTAGCGTGCGATTCCGGTGATCAATGACCGGGTGGCAGCCCCTCCGGGTGCGTGACCGGCTCGGGGAGGGCCCCGGCACCGCCCGAGGAGCCGGGGCGTCGGCCGGGCGCTGTGAGGCGTTGTGACCTTCCTCGCGTCAGGGGCGCCCCGGCGCCTTCGCCCCCGTCCCCGCGCCGCGCGGCGGCGGCAGCCGTGCCGGGCCCATCGGGGGAGGTCGGAGCGGTGCGAGGCGGGGCGAGGGGAGGAAACGACCTCCACCCGAGGGGCAATATCTGTGGTCGTGAAGTGAGAAATAAGTGCGGCGCGCGGCGAGTATTCCCGAGCCCGCTGACCTGGCGAAATTTCCGTCCGTGCAGGGCCGTTGGCACCGTGCTACTGTCGATCTCAGTTGCAGGTGTGGTTGCCAGAAGGTTTTTCCGTCGGGGTAATCAACACGGCGACGCGGAGTCCGCACAGGGCGGGCTCCGAGCACCGTTTTCCCTAAGGAGAAAAACATGGCTACTGGCACCGTGAAGTGGTTCAACGCGGAAAAGGGCTTCGGCTTCATCGAGCAGGACGGCGGCGGCCCCGACGTCTTCGCCCACTACTCGAACATCGCCACCTCCGGCTTCCGTGAGCTGCTGGAAGGCCAGAAGGTGTCCTTCGACATCGCGCAGGGCCAGAAGGGCCCGACGGCCGAGAACATCGTCCCCGCCTGATCATCGGCGCTGACGCATACTTCGCAGCTGGGGCCCGCACCTTGGGGTGCGGGCCCCGGCTCGCTGTATTTTTCAGGGCTCCCGACGAAGCCCTTCACCTCGTCGAACGGTGACGTTTTTCCGTCACCCGGGCCGGCTCGGCCTGCCCCCATCAATCTTCGGCTCGTTCTCGCGATTCTCTGCGCCGCCCATGTGCTGCGGGAATTCCTTGCTACGTGCCGTGACAAGGAAGGTTCCGCATGAATCGCGCTCGTACGCCGCGCACATCCGACCGTTTCGGAGGTGCCGACGCCAAGCGTTCCGGCTTCTCCCGTCGCTCCCAGGGCGGCCGTCCCCAGGGGGGCCGTTCCCGCAACGGCCGCTCCCAGGGCGGCGGCGGCCGTCCGGCCGTGCAGGGTGAGTTCGCCCTGCCCGAGACGATCACGCCCGCACTGCCCGCCGTCGAGGCGTTCGCCGACCTGGACATGCCGGCTCCGATGCTGGCCGCGCTCGGGCGCGAGGGCGTGACCGTGCCGTTCCCGATCCAGGCGGCGACCCTGCCGAACTCCCTGGCCGGACGGGATGTCCTCGGCCGCGGTCGCACCGGCTCCGGCAAGACGCTCGCCTTCGGCCTCGCCGTACTGGCCCGTACGGCGGGACAGCGCGCCGAGCCGCGGCAGCCGCTCGCCCTCGTCCTGGTCCCCACCCGCGAGCTCGCCCAGCAGGTCACCGACGCGCTCACCCCGTACGCCCGTGCCGTGAGCCTGCGCCTGGCCACCGTGGTCGGCGGCATGTCGATCGGCCGGCAGGCCGGCGCGCTGCGCGCCGGCGCCGAGGTGGTCGTCGCGACGCCCGGGCGGCTCAAGGACCTCATAGACCGTGGCGACTGCCGGCTGGACACCGTCGGCATCACCGTCCTCGACGAGGCCGACCAGATGACCGACATGGGCTTCATGCCGCAGGTCACCGCCCTGCTCGACCAGGTGCGCCCCGACGGGCAGCGCATGCTCTTCTCGGCGACCCTGGACCGCAACGTCGACCGGCTCGTACGCCGCTACCTGCACGACCCGGTGGTCCACTCCGTCGACCCCTCGGCGGGCGCGGTCACCACGATGGAGCACCACGTCCTCCACGTGCACGACGCGGACAAGCAGCGCACGACCACCGAGATCGCGGCCCGGGACGGCCGGGTGATCATGTTCCTGGACACCAAGCACGCGGTGGACCGGCTGACCAAGCACCTGCTGAACAGCGGCGTCCGCGCCGCGGCCCTGCACGGCGGCAAGTCCCAGCCCCAGCGCACCCGCACCCTCGCCCAGTTCAAGAGCGGACAGGTGACGGTCCTGGTGGCGACCAACGTCGCGGCGCGCGGCATCCACGTCGACAACCTCGACCTGGTCGTCAACGTCGATCCGCCCACCGACCACAAGGACTACCTGCACCGCGGCGGCCGTACGGCCCGGGCCGGCGAGTCCGGCAGCGTCGTCACCCTGGTCACCCCCGACCAGCGCCGCGCCATGACCCGGCTGATGGCCTCGGCCGGCATCACCCCGCAGGTCACCCCGGTGCGTTCGGGCGAGGTGGAGCTGAGCCGGATCACCGGGGCCCAGGCGCCCTCCGGCGTCCCGGTCGTCATCGCCGCGCCGGCCGTGGAACGTCCCCGCCGCACCGCGTCCTCCTCGTCCCGGGGCCGCCGCGGCCGCACCGGCCGGGGCGGCCGGACCGCCGAACAGGCGGGACGCGGCAGGGCACAGCGGCAGTCCGCCTTCAACCCGGCCGCGTAGGAATTTCCCCGTTCCTCTCCGGCCTCCTCCGTCCCGCTCCTTTCCGTCTCCCTGTCTCCCCTGTCTCCCCTGTCTTCCCTGTGAGGCAACATGCGCTGTGTCATCGCCCGGTACCCGTTCGAACTGACCAAGAGCGGGGTGCTGGCCTCGATGGAGGGCGTCAAGCCCGAGCCCATCACGGGTGAGTCCGTGACCATCGGCCGCCGCCGCTACCCCGCCAAGCAGGTGGGCGCGATCATCACCCGGCAGGACCGCCGTGACTTCTCCAGCGGCGAGGTCGTCCGGGCCATGGCCCGGCTCGGCTTCACCTGCCACCCCCATCCCGACGCCGCACCCGCGAACGCGCCCACGTCGCTCCAGACCGCATCGGCTCTGCTCGGTGGCGACGGCGCCGTGGGCGGAGTCGTGGGCGGCACCGTGGGCGGTGGCGCCGCCGGGAGCGCCGAGGGGAACGCCGACGGGAACGCCGTCGTCGAGGGTGACGCCGGGGGCGCCGCCCCTGCGGGCGAGCAGAACGGATAGGCGCGAACAAAGCCGCCGTACCACAACCCAACGATGAGGGCCCTGCCGACATATGTCGGCAGGGCCCTCATCGCGTTCATGGCGTCTCTCGCGTCTCTCGCGTCCCTCACGTCTTGGCCCACGCGGGGGCACGGACCCGATGCGTCCGCGGACAACAAAAAACCTCTGGCGCCAGCACCGCAAAATCTACTCTGGTGAGAGTAGACATGAGGTCATGTCGTAGTTAAGATTTTTGCCATAGAGAAGGTCAAGTGAGACCTGGCAGACATGAACTGCCGGGTAAGAGCTCGCGAAGGATGGAGGAGCAGACGCCAGCAGAAGGCCGGCACAGCGGTGGCAGAGCCGGCCGATGGTGTTCAATTCCCTTCGGGGCCCTGGTGCCGTACGGCACCAGGGCCCCTCGACGCGTTGCACAACACGAGGTGACATGACAGCTGATAGTCCGCTCAGCGATCGTCTGGACGACGACGACTACCCCGCCTACACGATCGGCCGGGCCGCCGAGATGCTCGGCACCACCCCGGGCTTCCTGCGCGCCATCGGCGAGGCCCGTCTGATCACACCGCTCCGCTCCGAGGGCGGACACCGCCGGTACTCCCGCTATCAGCTGCGGATCGCGGCACGGGCCCGCGAACTCGTCGACAAGGGGACGCCGATCGAGGCGGCTTGCCGCATCGTCATCCTCGAGGACCAGCTGGAGGAAGCCCAGCGCATCAACGCCGAGTACCGCCGGGCCGCGAACCAGGCAGCCGCCGAGGGCTCCGGTCCCGCTTCCGGCTGACCGGCGCGTCCGCGAACGACCGGCACGTCCGTGAGACGCCGGGCGGCGACGCGACCGCCGTACCGCGGGCCTTGGCATCACTGCGGGCCTCCGCAACGGCGGAACGCGGAACCCGGACGACCGGCTCAGACGGTCAACGGCACCTCGTGGATCTCGTCGGCCCGGTGCCCGGCGCGTTCGTGGACGCGCTGGACCGCCGTGGCGGAGGGAGCTTCGGAGAGGCAGTAGACCGTTCCGGACTCCGGGTCCGCCCATGCCCGCTCGAAGTGGACGCCCTCGTCCTTCTCGATGGCCAGATCGGCCTGGTGCGCCTCGCGCAGCTGGTCGGCGGTGATGCCCCGCATTCCGTGGTGGACATCCATGAAGTGGGCCATGACGTCACGCCTCCTCGTCCTCGTCTCTCCCTGCCTCTCCCCGTCTCTCCTTCCATGCTGCGCCCGTACGCCGCCCCGGGCGAGCGCACCAGAGCCGCACGGCCCCCGGCTTTCGGAGCGCTCGCCCACGGCCTCCGGAACGCGACGAAGGGCCCCGGCACCCACACCGGAGCCCTTCGCGGACAGACGTACGGGAACGGCGTACCGTCAGCCGCACTGGCAGGGGCTGCCCGACTGGCAGCCGCAGCCGCAGCCGGAGCCGCAGCCGCAGGCGGCTATCAGGGGCAGGTTCCTGATCTCGGCGGGCTGCTCGGACGGGCGTTCCTGGGTCGGGTCGGGCGTCGTGCTGGGGGATTCGGCCATGGGTCCCTCCTCAAGGCTGGTGCCTGGTCCCCATTGCATGCCCGCGGTGACGGTCGCATCAACGGCGCACTGTGGCTCGTACGCGCCCCGGACGGACGCCGAACGCTTCCCCCAGCACTCGACAGCCCTCGACAGCCGTCGGGCCGGACAGCCGTCGACAACACTCGACAGCCCACGACCAGACTCCCCCAGCCCTCGCCCGGGTCAGGCCCCTTCGCCCCCCGGCACCGGCTGGATCTCCGGCTGGATGTCCGCCTGCAGTTCGTCGGCGTGCTCGCCGGTCACCAGGTACACCACCCGCTTGGCGACCGCGACGGCGTGGTCGGCGTACCGCTCGTAGTAGCGGCCCAGCAGGGTCACGTCGACGGCCGTCTCGATGCCGTGCTTCCAGCGGTCGTCCATCAGGTGCTGGAAGAGGGTGCGGTGCAGGAGGTCCATCGCGTCGTCGTCCTGCTCCAGCTGGAGCGCCAGGTCGACGTCCTTGGTGATGATCACCTCGGCGGCCTTCGCCATCAGGCGCTGCGCGAGCTGGCCCATCTCCAGGATGGTGGCGTGCAGGTCGTGCGGGACCGCACGCTCGGGGTAGCGCAGCCGGGCCAGCTTCGCCACGTGCTGGGCGAGGTCGCCGGAGCGCTCCAGGTCGGCCGACATGCGCAGCGAGGTGACGACGATCCGCAGGTCGGTCGCCACCGGCTGCTGCCGGGCCAGCAGCGCTATCGCCCGCGCCTCCAGGTCGTGGTGGAGCTGGTCGACCTTGGCGTCGGCCTCGATCACGCTCTCCGCCAGCTTCAGGTCGGAGTCGAGGATGGCGGTCGTGGCGCGCCCGATCGCCGACCCGACCAGCCGGGCCATCTCCACCAGACCGTCACCGATCGAGTCCAGTTCCTCGTGGTACGCGTCCCGCATCAGGGTTCCTCTCGTACGTCATGCGTCGTGCAAGTACGTCGTGCGTCCGTGTGTCCGTGCGACGTGTGTCCGTGCGTCGTGTGTCCGTGCGTCGTGCGTCCGTGCGACGTGTGTCGTGCACCTACGTCATGCACCTACGTCATGCATCTACGTCATGCATCTACGTCATGCACCTCCGTCGCGCGCCCGTACGTCGTGCACGTACGTCGTCCAAGAGGGCCTCGCGGCCCTCGCTTCGCCCCCACGCTTCCACGTTCCGGCCCGCACGCGTCCGTTTCCGGCATCCCGAATGAACCATCCCTGGCCCCCAGGTGAACTCTGGGCGACGAGTGTTCGAGCTCGCACCCCGATGGCTGTGGGCGGGACCTCCCCCGTGCCTAACCTGGTGGCATGGACGTGAACGCGGCGGTCGCCGCAGCGGCAGCGATCGCCGGAGTGCTCACCGGTGTCATCGCCATGCTGGCGTTCCGATGGAGCGAGCGCGACCAGAAGCGGCCCACCCGCACCTCCCTGCACACCGATCCGGTGCTCCCGCCCGGCGTGGACACCGTGCTGTCGGTACTCCGTTCCTCCGCCGTCGTCCTGGACGAGGCGGACGCCGTGGTCAAGGCCAGCTCGGCGGCGTACGCCCTCGGTCTGGTCCGCGGCGGCAAGCTGGCCGTCGAGCCCATGCTCCAGATGGCCCGCGACACCCGGCGGGACGGGGAGATACGGCAGGTCGAGCTGGACCTGCCGAGGCGGGGGACCGGACGCGGCGACGCCCTGGCGGTCTCCGCCCGCGTGGCCCCGCTCGGCTCGCGCCTGGTGCTGCTGCTCGTCGAGGACCTCACCGAGGCCCGCCGGATCGAGGCCGTGCGGCGCGACTTCGTCGCCAACGTCAGCCATGAGCTGAAGACCCCGGTCGGTGCGCTCTCCCTGCTCTCCGAGGCCGTCATGGACGCCTGCGACGACCCCGAGGCCGTACAGCGCTTCGCCGGGCGCATGCAGATCGAGGCGACCCGGCTGACCAACCTGGTGCAGGAGCTCATCGACCTCTCCCGGGTGCAGAACGACGACCCGCTGGAGGACGCCGAGCCGGTCCGGGTGGAGGAACTGGTCGCCGAGGCCATCGACCGCTGCCGGCAGGCGGCCGGCACCAAGCAGATCACGATGGCCACCAACGTGGCGGTGCCCGAAGGGCTCGACCAGGGCGGTGGCGGACGGCGGGTGGGCGGTACGGCCGACCTGCACGTCTGGGGCAACCGCGGCCAGCTCGCCGCCGCCCTCGGCAACCTCGTCGAGAACGCCGTCAACTACTCGCCCGCCCGCACCCGCGTCGGCATCGCCGCCCGCAGGGTGGCGGCCCCCGGTGGTGACATGATCGAGATCGCGGTGACCGACCAGGGCATCGGCATCTCCGACAAGGACAAGGAGCGCATCTTCGAGCGCTTCTACCGCGTCGACCCGGCCCGGTCCCGGGCCACCGGAGGCACCGGCCTCGGACTCGCGATCGTCAAGCACGTGGCCGCCTCGCACGGCGGGGAGGTCACGGTGTGGAGCGCCGAAGGCCAGGGCTCCACCTTCACCCTGCGGCTGCCGGAGGCGGGCCGGTCCCGCGACCGGGCCCAGCCGCACTCCGCCCGCGCCGGTGGCGCGGCCGGGCGGTCCACCCCCTCAGCTTCCCCCCACACCGCTCCAACCCCGTACGCAACGCTTCCCGCTCCGGAGGTCCTTCCGTGACCCGTGTGCTCGTCGTCGAGGACGAGGAGTCCTTCTCCGACGCCCTGTCGTACATGCTCCGCAAGGAGGGCTTCGAGGTCGCCGTCGCGGCCACCGGCCCCGACGGACTCGACGAGTTCGAGCGCAACGGCGCCGACCTCGTCCTCCTCGACCTGATGCTGCCCGGCCTGCCGGGCACGGAGGTGTGCCGCCAGCTCCGCGGCCGCTCCAATGTCCCCGTGATCATGGTGACCGCCAAGGACAGCGAGATCGACAAGGTGGTCGGCCTGGAGATAGGAGCGGACGACTACGTCACCAAGCCGTTCTCCTCGCGCGAGCTGGTCGCCCGCATCCGGGCGGTGCTGCGCCGCCGCGGCGAGCCGGAGGAGGTCGCCCCGGCCGCGCTGGAGGCCGGCCCGGTCCGCATGGACGTCGACCGGCACGTGGTGACCGTCGGCGGCACCAAGGTCGACCTGCCGCTGAAGGAGTTCGACCTGCTGGAGATGTTGCTGCGCAACGCCGGGCGCGTCCTGACCCGCATGCAGCTCATCGACCGGGTCTGGGGCGCCGACTACGTCGGTGACACCAAGACCCTCGACGTCCACGTCAAGCGTCTGCGCGCCAAGATCGAGCCGGACCCGGGCGCGCCGCGGTACCTGGTGACGGTCCGCGGCCTCGGCTACAAGTTCGAGCCGTAGGCCATAGCAGTAGCAGTAGCAGTAGCAGTAGCAGTCGCGGTAGTGGCCGTGGCAGTCGTAGCAGTGGCCGTATGCGCGGAAGGGCGGGGCCTCCCGGGAGGCCCCGCCCTTCCGCGCATGGTGCGTACGACGGTCAGTGACCGTCCGCCGCCTCGTGCGACTCCGACGCGTCGGCCGTCGCGCTCGCGGAGGCCGCGTCGCTCGGGGTCGCCGAGCCGGCGGGCGCGGACGCGCTGCCGCTCGGGTCGGCCGAAGCGCCGTGCGACGGCTCCTGCGAAGCACCCGCGGAGGCGCTCGCCGAGGCACCCGGCGCGGCCGGGATGTCGCTCGGGCCCCACTCGGAGAAGTAGCCCGCGGCGGGGACGACGAAGGCGCGCAGGGACACGTCGCCGGTCTTGCTGAAGGTGAAGGTGACCTTGTGGGCGTCACCGTCCTGCACGGCCGAGCGGCCGTCGGACAGGATGGCGGAGGCGTTGTCCTTGCCGCCGATGATCAGCGAACCGCCGGCCGGGACGGTCAGGTCCTTCTGGCCCTTGGCGGGCTTGAGCTCGACGGGCTTGGCGGCGCCCTCGACGGTGATGGACTCCAGCTTCTGGTCGGTGGTGCCGGTGTTGAACACGGTGGCGGAGACCGCGGCCGGGCCCGTCGACTCGTGGTCGGGCTGCGTGATGACGATCGCGTTCTGGACCTTGATGTCACCGACGGTCGTCGCCGCGTTGTCCGGCTTGATCTCCAAGGTCTGGGCGTTGTTGCCGGCGCCGCACGCGGCGAGCGGGAGGATCGAGAACGCGATGGCGGCGGCGGCGAGGGCGCCGCGTCGAAGGCTGCTGCTCACGGCGGCGGCAACTCCTTGACTCGAACGAGGCGGCGGCCACGTAACAAAGCCGCCCTAAGTGACTGTCAGCGGCCTTAGGTTACCGAGCCGTTCCCGGGCCGCCGCACCCGACCCTCCCCCCGGGGGGACTCGGCTTCGCCCGGCAGGCGGTAGCCGGACAGTGTCCAGGCGGTGGCTCGGGCGCCCCAAGAGATCACAGGTGACCCGCGAGTCACATTCGCCACGCGGTTGTCCGGCATTCACATAAGCGGCTCGGGGATACCTGGCCGGATAGGGCCCCCGATAGCTCCGATAGCCCCGATAGGGGCGCCATACGATGCCTGCCGGTACGCAAATTTTCCGTGAAGGAATGCATCCCCGGCCGGGAAATTGATCACTCTCCGGGTACCCACGGGGGTCTGTTGATCAATTCCCGGATTCGTTCGGAAGCCCGCCCCGGGCACCGAACGGAGTAGCGGAAGTCGAGCATCTGGTACCGGACATATGGGGCGATTCGGCCGGTCGGAGGGGGTGCCGCGGCTGTGTGACGTGCGTGTTTCGCCCGCCCCGAAGAGCCGCTCCGACCTGCGAATACCTCCTTCCGTCACCCTGGCGCAGCACGTTCCTGTCGCTGTTGTCAAGCCCTGAGATATGCCCTGACCTGCGAAAACGCCATTCAGAAGACGCCGTATCCGTGTTACCCTGGATAGCCACGGAAGGGGTACCTGTCACATGACGTTCAAGGTTGGCGACACCGTGGTCTATCCCCATCACGGGGCCGCGCTGATCGAGGCCATCGAAACTCGCCAGATCAAAGGCGTGGACAAGACCTACTTGGTGCTGAAGGTCGCCCAGGGTGACCTGACGGTACGTGTGCCAGCGGACAATGCGGAGTTCGTCGGCGTGCGTGATGTGGTCGGTCAGGACGGGCTGGACCGGGTCTTCGAGGTGCTGCGCGCGCCGTACGCCGAGGAGCCCACGAACTGGTCGCGTCGCTACAAGGCAAATCTGGAGAAGCTCGCCTCCGGCGACGTCATCAAGGTCGCGGAAGTCGTGCGCGACCTGTGGCGTCGTGAGCGCGAGCGTGGTCTCTCCGCCGGAGAGAAGCGGATGCTCGCCAAGGCCCGCCAGATCCTGGTGAGCGAGCTCGCCCTCGCGGAGAACACGAACGAGGACAAGGCCGAAGCCCTGCTCGACGAGGTTCTCGCTTCCTGATCCGATGATCCGGGGCGGAACCCGCCGGTTCAGCACACGAAATGCCGCGGTGCCCGATGACGCCTTCGCCGTCGCCGGGCGCTGCGGCATGTTCGTACCCCCGGCCCTCGTACCCGCGGCCGGCCCTCGTACCCGCGGCGCTCGTACCCCCGGCCCTCGTACCCGCGGCGTTCGCGCCCCGGAGCCGTCCGTACGCTCGTCCCCGCAGGACACGCCCCGGCGGCACGCCCCGTCCCGGGCGTGCCGGCTCGACCAGTGTCACGGAAGGGGCTGGTCGACGCGGAGCACCCGGCACATCCCCGCGTGGTGGGCGGGGCCGCACGCCCAGGCCATACCCACGTAGGCCGAGCACACAAACCTGACAGGAACCGATGTCTGACGATTCGCGTCCTTCACCGGTCACGGCGCCGACCGCCGCCGTGATCCCGGCCGCCGGCCGGGGCGTACGCCTCGGTCCGGGCGCCCCGAAAGCGCTCCGCGCGCTGGGCGGAACCCCCATGCTCATCCACGCGGTCCGCGCGATGGCCGCCTCCCGCGCCGTCTCCCTGGTCGTCGTCGTGGCCCCGCCCGACGGCGCCGCCGAGGTCAGGAGCCTGCTGGACGCGCACGCGCTGCCGGAGAGGACCGACTTCCTCGTGGTGCCCGGCGGTGCGACCCGCCAGGAGTCCGTGAAGCTCGGCCTCGACGCGCTGCCGCCCGCGTACGAGATCGTCCTCGTGCACGACGCGGCCCGCCCGCTGGTGCCGGTCGACACCGTCGACGCCGTCATCGAGGCCGTCCGCGACGGCGCCCCCGCCGTCGTCCCGGCGCTGCCGCTGGCCGACACCGTCAAACAGGTCGAGCCCGCCGCCGCGCCGGGCGAGCCGGAGCCGGTGGTGGCGACGCCGGAACGCTCCCGGCTGCGCGCGGTGCAGACCCCCCAGGGCTTCGAGCGGACCACGCTGGTGCGCGCCCACGAGACGGTGACCGGCGCGGTCACCGACGACGCCGGCATGGTCGAGCAGCTCGGCGTGACGGTCGTGGCGGTCCCCGGCCACGAGGAGGCCTTCAAGGTCACCCGCCCCCTGGACCTCGTCCTCGCCGAGGCGGTCCTGGCCCGCAGGAGGCTCAACGATGGCTTCTGAGACGCCCGCGACGCGGACGCCTCCGGCGGAGCCGCTCCCGCCCCTGCCCCAGGTGGGCATCGGCACCGACATCCACGCCTTCGAGGAGGGCCGCGAGCTGTGGTGCGCGGGCCTGAAGTGGGAGGGCGAGGGGCCCGGCCTGGCCGGGCACTCCGACGCGGACGTCGTCGCGCACGCCGCCTGCAACGCGCTGTTCTCCGCCGCCGGGCTCGGCGACCTCGGGCAGCACTTCGGCACCGGGCGCCCCGAGTGGTCCGGCGCGTCGGGCGTGACCCTGTTGACGGAGGCCGCGCGGATCGTGCGCGAGGCCGGCTTCCGGATCGGCAACATCGCCGTCCAGGTCGTCGGGCCCCGCCCGAAGATCGGCAAACGGCGGGACGAGGCGCAGAAGCTCCTCTCCGAGGCCGCCGGGGCGCCGGTGTCCGTCTCCGGGGCGACCACCGACGGCCTCGGCTTCCCCGGCCGCGACGAGGGGCTGATGGCGGTGGCGACGGCCCTCGTGGTCCGGGCGACCGGATGACCGAGCGGGCGGGTGGCCGAGCGGGCGGATGACCGAGCGGGCGGGTGGCCGGACGAGTGGGCGGTCGGACGAGTGGGCGGTCGGACGAGCGAGCGGTTGAACGGCTGGATGACCGAGCGGTCGGACGTCCGTCTGGCCGGGTGAGCCGACACACGCGGGGGCACCCGGCCCCGGCCCCTGCTCCGGGTTTGGCCCCAGGGCCGGTCCTGAGGCCGAGCCCGAGAGGTGCCCCCGAGCCGGCCGCACCATCCGGCCCGCCCGCCGCCCGGCAGCATCGGGCGGCGGCATCGGGTGGCGAGCGAGTGGCATCGGGCGGCGGCATCGGGTGGCGAGCGAGTGGCATCGGGCGGCGTCATCGGGTGGCGAGCGAGTGGCATCGGGCGGTGAGCGAGCGGCGCCCGGCGGCGACACGGGACAGGGGCCGGGACCCGTGCGATCCCCCGGACGTCACGAACGCGCCGTCCGGCACGGAAGGACGCAAGGCACTGCCCGGCGCCCACTACCCTGGACACGTGACTATTCGCCTGTACGACACCAGCGCCCGGCAGATCCGTGACTTCACCCCCCTCAAGCCCGGGTGTGTCTCGATCTACCTGTGTGGCGCCACCGTGCAGGCGCCCCCGCACATCGGGCACATCCGGTCGGGGCTGAACTTCGACATCATGCGCCGCTGGTTCACCTACCGCGGCTACGACGTCACGTTCGTCCGCAACGTCACCGACATCGACGACAAGATCATCAAGAAGGCGGCGGAGCAGAACCGCCCCTGGTGGGCCATCGGCTACGCCAACGAGCGCGCGTTCGGCGACGCCTACGCCGCCCTCGGCTGCCTTCCCCCCACCTACGAGCCCCGCGCCACCGGCCACGTCCCCGAGATGGTCGAGATGATGCGCGGCCTCATCGAGCGCGGACACGCCTACGAGGCCGACGGCAGCGTCTACTTCGACGTCCGCTCCTGGCCCGCGTACCTGGAACTGTCCAAGCAGGACCTCGACGAGATGCGGCAGCCCGCCGAGGAGGGCATCACCGGCAAGCGGGACCCGCGCGACTTCGCCATGTGGAAGGCGGCCAAGCCCGGCGAGCCCGACTGGGAGACGCCCTGGGGCCGCGGCCGTCCCGGCTGGCACCTGGAGTGCTCGGCCATGGCCCACAAGTACCTCGGCTCCGCCTTCGACATCCACGGCGGCGGACTCGACCTCGTCTTCCCGCACCACGAGAACGAGATCGCCCAGGCCAAGGCGTTCGGCGACGACTTCGCCCGGTACTGGGTGCACAACGCCTGGGTCACCATGAGCGGCGAGAAGATGTCGAAGTCGCTCGGCAACTCGGTGCTGGTCTCCGAGATGGTCAAGCAGTGGCGCCCCATCGTGCTGCGCTACTACCTGGGCACCCCGCACTACCGCTCCACGATCGAGTACAGCGAGGAGGCGCTGCGCGAGGCCGACGCGGCGTTCGCGCGGATCGAGGGCTTCGTGCAGCGCGTGGTGGAGCTCGCCGGCGGCCCCGTCGAGCCCGCCGCCGAGGTGCCGCCCGCCTTCGCCGACGCCATGGACGACGACCTCGGCGTGCCGCAGGCGCTCGCCGTCGTCCACACCACCGTCCGGCAGGGCAACAGCGCGCTGGCCGCCGACGACAAGGAGGCCGCCGTCGCCCGCCTCGCCGAGGTGCGGGCCATGCTCGGCGTCCTCGGCCTCGACCCGCTCGACGAGCAGTGGGCCGGGGAGTCCGACCGCGGTGAGGACCTCCACGGCGTCGTCGACACCCTCGTCCGCATGGTGCTCGACCAGCGCGAGGCCGCCCGCGCCCGCAAGGACTGGGCCACCGCGGACGCCCTGCGCGACCAGCTCAACGCCTCCGGCCTCGTCATCGAGGACAGCCCCCAGGGGCCGCGCTGGAGCCTCGGTTCACGCTGACCCGGCCGGAGGCCGGCTGTGCCGCCCGGACCTCCGGGCGGCACACTGCACAAGACACATAAGACATATAAGACGCACAAGACGTGTCAGACGCATAAGACGCGTATCAGACGCATTAGACGTATAAGACGTACGTACGACCACTTCACGGAGACGGGTAACTCATGGCCGCGAACAACCGCCGCATGTCCGGCAAGAAGGGCGCGCAGGTCGGCAGCGGCGGCAAGCGGCGCCGGGGCCTGGAGGGCAAGGGTCCGACGCCCCCCGCCGAGATGCGCAAGGGACACGCCAAGCAGCGCGCCGCCCAGGCGAAGGCCCGCCGCGCCCAGAGCCGTACGCAGGGCAGGCGCGGCGGCGGACGGTCGGCCTCCGAGCTGGTCGTCGGCCGCAACCCCGTCGTCGAGGCGCTGCGCGAGGGCGTGCCCGCCTCCACCCTCTACGTCCAGCAGTTCATCGACAACGACGAGCGGGTGCGCGAGGCGCTCCAGCTCGCGGCCGAGCGCGGCAACCTCAACCTGATGGAGGCGCCGCGCCCGGAGCTGGACCGCATGACCAACGGGCTCAACCACCAGGGCCTGGTCCTCCAGGTCCCGCCCTACGAGTACGCCCACCCCGAGGACCTCCTCGACGCCGCCGCCGACGAGGGCGAGGACCCGCTGATCGTCGCCCTCGACGGGGTGACCGACCCGCGCAACCTCGGTGCCGTCGTCCGGTCCGTCTCCGCCTTCGGCGGCCACGGCGTCGTCGTGCCCGAGCGGCGCGCGGCCGGCATGACCGCCGGCGCCTGGAAGACGTCCGCCGGCACGGCCGCCCGTACGCCCGTCGCCCGCGCCACCAACCTGACGCGCGCCCTGGAGGCGTACAAGAAGGCCGGGATCACCGTGGTCGGGCTCGCCGCCGACGGGGACGTCGAACTCGGCGAGCTGGACGCCCTGGCCGGGCCCGTCGCCATCGTCGTCGGCAGCGAGGGCAAGGGCCTGTCCCGGCTGGTCGGCGAGACGTGCGACCTGCGCGTACGGATTCCGATGCCGGGCGGCGCCGAGTCGCTCAACGCCGGTGTCGCGGCGGGCATCGTGCTGTACGAGGCGGCGCGCAGGCGCTCCTGAGCCAGGGCGAGGAAACGGGCGGGACGGGCGTGGTGAGCCCGGCGGGGACCCTCGGATCGACGTCCGCGGAGATCTGCGGGGCGTCGTCCGCGGAGATCTGCGGGGCGTCGTCCGCGGGGGTCCGCGAACGGATGTGCCGCGCCGTCACCCGTGCGGGGTGTTCCGGGAGGTCCGGACCGGCTTGACGCGGTCCGGACAGATCCGGCGGGTCAAAGCAGTGTCCTAACGACACGTCACTCGGTTAGATGAGTGTGGACACCAGAACACCCCGCACACCCACGGGGGACCGCTCGTCGGGAATCGACGACGCTCCCGCGCTGAGCATGGTGAAGGTGCCGAGCGATCCGGCGCAGGTCATCGTCAGCCACGCGAGCTTCCGCGTCGAGCTGGGCGCCTCGGCGCGGCGCACCCGATCCCCCCGGGTCGCTCGACACGTCAGCGCCACCCAGGACACCGCCCGCATCCCCGCCGCCGAGTACGCGGCCGGCCCCGCCCGCCGGCGGCCCGTCGTGTGGAGCGGCCACACCGAACCGGACGACACCGGGGCCCACCGCCTGCTCCAGGCCGTGCGGGCCGGCGTCGGCCACCACGTCGTGGAACCCACCGCGGACACCGGGGCCACCCAGGTCATCCCCCGCGTCGGCCTCGGCCCCGACAGCCACGGCAGCCACGACGGCCATGACAGCCGTGACGGCCACGACGGCCACCGCGACGAGCTCACCACCCAGACCCTCCCCACCCCCGTCGTCGGTGCCCCGCGCACCCCCGGCACCGAGGGCACCCGGCTGCTGCCCGCCATGCGCAGCGCCGGCAGCGCCTACGACGAACCCGCCCACCCCCACGACGAGTTCGGCGACGACACCGAGGCCCTCGACACCCTCGACGACTTCGACGACCTCGACGGCCCGGCCGGAACCGAGTCGTCCGGCAGGCGTCACGGCGACGACCCGGCGCGGCACGCCTACTACCCCGGCCGCCGCATGAACCTGGGCGTCGTCCTGCTGCCGCTGCGGGTCTTCCTCGGCTTCATCTCCATCTACGCCGGCATGGGCAAGCTCTGCGACCCCGTCTACTTCGACGGCGGCGAACGAGGCTCCATGGTGAAGTGGCTCAACACCCTGCACCCCTGGGAAGTGGCCGAGCCGCTGCGCCAGTTCGCCCTCGCCCACCCCGTCGGGTCCGGCCTCGTCATCGCCTTCCTCCAGGTCATCGTCGGCGTCCTGACGGTACTGGGCTGCTGGCAGCGCGTCGCCGCCGTCATCGGCGCCGGGCTGTCCGCCGCGCTGCTGGTCACCGTCAGCTGGAAGAGCGTCCCCGCCTACGACGCGCCCGACATCATCTACCTCGCCGCCTGGTCCCCGCTGATCATCGCCGGTGCCCCCGTCTACTCCGTCGACGGCCGCCTCGCCGGCAGCGCCTGGCGCCGCCTCGGACCCCGCGCCCCCCTGTGGGACCTGCGCCGCTTCGTCCTGCGCCGCGGCGCCCTCGTCACCTTCGTCGTCACCGGTCTCACCCTCCTCGTCGGCTCGCTGCTCGGCGGTGCCGTCCGCGACGCCGACCGCGTCGTCGTCCCCGGTCCCGGTGAGGCCCCGCGCAACGAACAGCCCGGATCCCCGCTCCCCGCGGAGCCCGGCGACCGGAAGACGGACGGAACCCCGGCGGCCTCCACCTCGCCCACCCAGGGCGCCACGTCCGGCACGACCGCCCCGGCCGGCGGCACCGACTCCACGCCCGGCGCCACGCGCGACGCCGGCACCACCACCGGCGGATCGCCCAGCCAGACCCAGGGCAGCGTCGGGCAGGCCCCGCCCCAGCAGTCCTCCCCGGCCGGCCAGGCCCCCAGCACCAGCTCGGGCCCCACCAGCGGCGGCACCCCCACCGGGGGCGACGCCGGCAGCGGCTCGACCGGTGGCAGCGACAGCGGCAGCGAGAGCGGCTCCGGCAGCGGAGGGTCGTCCTCCTCCGGACGGCCCGGGCTCGTCGGCGGCCTGCTCGGCTGACCCGCCCGGCAACGCCCGCCGCATACGAGGACGGGGTCCCGCACATTACGTGTGCGGGACCCCGTCCTCGTATGCGGCGGGCGACCGCGCTTCTCGTGCGCGGTGCGGCGGGTGGAGGCGTTTCCCGTATGCGGCGGGCGGGTGCTCTCAGCGGCCCAGCGCCGCCAGCTCCTTCGCCGCCTCCGTCAGGTCCTTCGCGGTGTCGATCGCCCGCCAGTAGGAACCCTGCGGGATCGGGAAACCGGCCAGCCGGCGCTCACGCGCCAACCGCGGGAACGTGGACCGCTCGTGGTCGCCCCGCTCCGGCAGCATCGCGGCGAACTCGGGGGAGAAGACGTACACGCCTGCGTTGATCTCGAAGGTCGACGGCGGCGCCTCGATGAAGTCGGTGATGTGCCCGAAGCCGTCCGTCTTCACCGCGCCCCACGGCAGGCGCGGGCGGGCCAGGGCGAGCGTCGCGACGGCGTCCCGCCCGGTGTGGAAGTCCGCCATGTCACGCAGCGAGAACCGGGTCCAGATGTCGCCGTTCGTGGCGTACCAGGGCCGGTCCGGATGGGGAAGGTGCGCGGCGGCGTACTTCAGGCCGCCGCCGCGGCCGAGCGGCTCCGACTCGACGACGGTGGTCACGGAGAGGGGCAGGTCCGCGCTCTCCAGCCACTTCTGCAGAACCTCGGCGAGGTGGCCACAGGAGACCACCACGTCCGTCACGCCCTCCTCGGCGAGCCAGGAGAGCTGATGGCCGATGATCGGGGTTCCCGTGCCGGGGATCTCGACCATCGGCTTGGGCCGGTCGTCGGTGTAAGGACGCAGCCGGGAACCCTGGCCGCCGGCCAGGACGACGGCTTGCACGGGGCGGGACGCAGCGCTCGGATCGGTCATGACCGCACTGTACGTGGCGCCCCGTGGCGCCCCGTCCCACCCCGCCCGGCCGGCCCGGTGCCGGCCGTCGCGCGTCAGCCGCCGCGTCAGCCGTGCGCGGCCAGGACCCCCGAGGCGAAGGACGTGTCGCAGACGGGGCGGGCGTACGACTGGGCGCGCGTCGGGCCGTACACCCGCACCGCGGCGCGGCCGAGGGAACGGGCGATCGAAGCGCAGTGCCGCGCCAGCGAGGGACGCTCGTCGACGGCCTGCTGGAGGTGGGTGAGGGCGACGCCCGGGTCCTCCTCCTGCAACTCGGTCAGCAGCCGGTCGTGCAGCACCTCGTGGGGCGCGCGGGCGGCGGCGCGCGAGGACGCCTTCGACGCGGAGGCGTCCGACGCGGTGAGCACCGGGCTGGAGGGACCCCCCGACCAGTTGACCCGGGTGACCGCGAGGGTCCCGGAGAGCACCAGGACGACGGGCAGGACGAGGGCGAGGGAGCGGCCGATCCGGCGGGCGGGGCCCCGGCCGCGTCGCGTCTGTGGGGTGATGGAGTGCTTCACGCGTGTGAGGGTAGCGGCTAGTAATGATTTGGCGACATTTAGTCACCCGTTCGGGGGGTGGGGAAGGGCTCGGAAGTGGGTAAGGCGTTGACGCACGCCGCTCGAAACGTCCGGTGTGCCGGGGTATTTGTCGACAACGGAGAGGGCCCCGCAGGGGTCTGCGGGGCCCTCGTCCTGGATTTCCGTCAACCTGGGGCATCACCCCTGGCCGAGCGGGCGTCGCGCGCTCAGTCGGAGAGACGCTCACCGGTGGACGTGGAGAACACGTGGGTCTCGCCGGAGCGCGGCACGACGTGCAGCCGGCTGCCCTTCTCCGGCACCTCACGGCCGCCCACGCGGACCACCAGGTCCTTGGACTCGCCACCGAGCTGCGCGGTGCCGTAGACGTACGCGTCCGAACCCAGCTCCTCGACGACGTTGACGGTGACCTCGACACCGAGGTCGGAGTCGGGACCGGCCACGTCGAAGTGCTCGGGACGGACACCGACGGTGACCGTCTTGTCGGTCGTGGAGGACAGCGCGTCACGCTGCACCGGCACCACCGAGTTGCCGAACCTCACACCGCCGTCGGTGATCGGGACCTCGACCAGGTTCATCGCCGGGGAACCGATGAAGCCGGCGACGAACAGGTTCGCGGGCCGGTCGTACATGTTCCGCGGGGTGTCGACCTGCTGGAGCAGACCGTCCTTGAGGACCGCCACGCGGTCGCCCATCGTCAGCGCCTCCACCTGGTCGTGGGTGACGTAGACGGTGGTGATGCCGAGGCGGCGCTGGAGCGAGGCGATCTGCGTACGGGTCGAGACGCGGAGCTTGGCGTCGAGGTTCGACAGCGGCTCGTCCATGAGGAACACCTGCGGCTCGCGCACGATCGCACGGCCCATCGCCACACGCTGGCGCTGACCGCCGGAGAGCGCCTTCGGCTTGCGGTCCAGGTACTGCGTCAGGTCGAGGATCTTCGCCGCCTCCTCGACCTTCTGCCGGATCTCCGCCTTCGGCACACCCGCGATCTTCAGGGCGAAGCCCATGTTGTCCGCGACCGTCATGTGCGGGTACAGGGCGTAGTTCTGGAACACCATGGCGATGTCCCGGTCCTTGGGCGGCAGGTGCGTGACGTCGCGGTCACCGATGCGGATGGCACCGCCGTTCACGTCCTCCAGACCCGCGAGCATGCGCAGGGAGGTGGACTTGCCGCAGCCCGACGGGCCGACCAGGACGAGGAACTCCCCGTCCGCGATCTCGATGTCGAGGGCATCGACGGCGGGCTTGTCGGAACCCGGGTAGATCCGGGTCGCCTTGTCGAACGTGACAGTGGCCATGGTGATGGGCCCCCTTCTACCGGCAGGAACGTGCCGGACGATCCGTTGTAGGAAGGCGGTGCCACGACGGGCCCCGTTGCGGAGCCCGTGTGTGGTGTCCGTTTGTGGTGTAGTCCACACAGGTGAACTGGACCGAGACGGTACCCGGCGTTCACCTGGTCTGTCAGTACCTGCGGCCATGTGAACTTCGCCGAAATTTTCGAGCCCGGACCGGACCGGACGTCCACGGCCTCCCCGCTCACGGCTCCCCGCCCGCTTCCACCCCTGCCCCCGTCCCTGCCCCTGTCCCTGCCCCTGTCCCTGCCCCTGCCCCTGTCCCTGCCCCCGTCCCTGCCCCTGTCCCTGCCCCTGTACCTGTCCCCGCCCCTGTTTCCTTCCCCGCGTACCGCCGGGCCAGCACCGCCACCGCCTCCGCCACGGCCCGCCGCAGCCCCTCCGGTCCCAGCACCTCCGCCTCCGTGCCGAGCCGCAGCAAGTCACCCACCGCGACGGCCTCCGACTCCACCGCCAGCTCCACCTCCACCCACCCCTCCCCGTCCGGCGGACCCGCCCCCTCCAGCGCCCTCGCACCCGCCGCCCCGAACTGCATCGGCAGCAACTTCCGTCCCCGGGGCGAAAGACGCAGCCGCGCCGTCCCCTGACGCAACGCGGCCTCCAGCCGCCGCGACGACTCCGCCCAGTACGCGACGAGATCGAAACCCGCGGGCCGCTCGAAACCCACGCCACCCTCGTCACCCCCGTCCACCACCTCCACCTCCACGAACCGCGACACCCGGTACGTCCGCACCACCGCCGTCCCGGCCCCCGCTCCGGCCTCCCCTCCCTCACCCCCGTCCGCGGACGCCACCAAGTACCAGATCCCGCCCTTGAGCACGAGCCCCAACGGCCGCAACTCCCGCCGCACTTCGCCACGCCAGCGCCGGTAGCGCGCCCGCACCACCCGCTCCTCCCACACCGCACGCGCCACCGCCGCCAGAAACGGCACCGGCTCGGCATCCCGGAACCAGGCCGGCGCGTCCAGATGGAACCGCTCCTGCACCCGCGCCGCCTGCTCGCCCAACCCGGCGGGCAACGCCGCCCGCAGCTTCAGCTGAGCCGTCGCCAAGGCCGCCCCCAGCCCCAGATCCCGCGCGGGCCCCGGCATCCCCGCCAGGAACAGCGAACCGGCCTCGGCGTCCGTCAGCCCGGTCAGCCGCGTGCGGTAACCGTCCATCAGCCGGTATCCGCCGGCGGGCCCCCGGTCGGCACACACCGGCACGCCCGCCGCGCCGAGCGCCTCGACGTCCCGGTAGACCGTGCGCACCGACACCTCCAGTTCGGCGGCGAGTTCGGGGGCGGTCATCCGGCCCCGGTTCTGCAGCAGCAGGAGGAGGGAGAGAAGGCGGTCGGCACGCATGCGGCCATTGTTCCGGCGCAGCCGCCGTACCTGACAGGAGATGTCAGGTACGGCGACCACAGTGGTCACCCACGGACCGCGCGGCGGCCCGCTCCGCGGGACGAGCACAGCGGTCAGGACGATCAGGACGATCAGCACGAGAGGGAGACCCATGCCCAGCACCCGGACCACCGGCCACTTCACCTTCGCCGACTGGAAGGAGAGCCCCGTCGGCCCGGACACCACGAGCCCTCGGCTCGCCCACGCCTCCGTCACCAACGCCTTCACGGGCGGCATCGAGGCCGCCGGAACGCTCTGCGAGTACTCGATCGTCTACCTGTCGGACAAGACCGGGACCTTCACCGGCATGGAGCTGCTGACGGGACGGCTCGACGGGCGGGAAGGCGCCTTCGCGCTGGAGGAACGGGGCACCTTCGACGCCGACGGCACGGTGCGCTGCGCGTTCGAGGTGGTGGCCGGGTCGGGGACGGGGGAGCTGACCGGGCTGCGCGGGAGGGGAGAGTTCACCGCCCGGCACGGGGAGGAGGCGGTGGCGTACGAGTTCACGTACGCATGGGAATGAGGTGCCGCGGGCGGGCGGAACTTCGTGGATCGGGGAAACGGGCTCTGTGTACAGTGGAGCAGCCTGCGCGAGCGATGTGCCGATCGCGTGGCGCCTCCTTAGCTCAGCTGGTTAGAGCGCCGCTCTTGTAAAGCGAAGGTCGTCGGTTCGAATCCGACAGGGGGCTTCGGGAAAGCCCAGGCCACATGTGTGGCCTGGGCTTTTGTCATGCCTGTGCGCCGCCCAGCTCCGCCAGGGCCCCGTCCGTCAGGCGGTATACCGTCCACTCGTCCTGGGGGCGGGCGCCGAGGGACTCGTAGAAGGCGATGGACGGGGTGTTCCAGTTCAGGACGGACCATTCCAGGCGTTCGTAGCCGCGCCGGACGCAGATGCGGGCCAGTTCCGTGAGGAGGGCCTTGCCGTGTCCGGCGCCGCGGGCCTCGGGGCGGACGTAGAGGTCTTCGAGGTAGATGCCGTGGACGCCGCGCCAGGTGGAGAAGTTGAGGAACCACAGGGCGAAGCCGACGGGGGTGCCGGTGGTGTCGTCCTCGGCGATGTGGGCGTAGGCGGCGGGGTGGGGGCCGAAGAGGGCTTCGTGGAGCTGGTCGGGGGTGGCCTTGGCCTCGTGCAGGGCCTTTTCGTAGTCGGCGAGTTCGCGGATGAGGGTGTGGAGGACGGGGACGTCGTCGGGGGTCGCGGTGCGGATCATGGGCGCAGGTTAGTGGGTGCGGTCGAGCAGGTCGCGGGCGATGTCGAGGTGCTTTTCCTCCGGGGGCTCGTCGTCCTCGAGGTTCCACAGGCAGGTCTGGAGGACGCGGGCGAGGGTCCAGGCGCGGGCGCGGGGGCGGTCGAGGCCGAGGGTGTCGGTCAGGGCGTCGAAGCGCCAGAGGGTGTCGGCGGGGTCGTAGCGGTTGTGGAGGGCGGGGAAGAGGTCGAAGGCGGGGTCGCCGGCGAGGGGTTTGGGGTCGATGGCGAGCCAGGGGGCGCGGGGGGAGGCGAGGACGTTGTCGTAGTGGAGGTCCCAGTGGAGGAGGCGGTCGCCGGGGGTGTCGGCGACGTCGCGGACGGCGGCGGCGCAGTCGGCGAGGAGGCGGCGGGCGGCGGGGTCGGGGACGCGGGGGAGGGTGTGGCGGGCGCGGTCGAGGAGGGCGGGGGCGAGGTCGGCGAGGCGGCGCAGGCCGGTGGGGGCGGGGGTGGCGGTGAGGTGGGCGAGGAGGCGGGCGATGACGAGGACGGCTTCGTGGGTGTCCTCGACGTGGGCGAGGGTGCGGGCGGGGTCGAGGCGTTCGAGGAGGAGGGTGCCGGTGGCGGGGTCGTGGTCGAGGAGGCGGACGGCTCCGTCGCCGTTCCAGGCGCGCAGGGCGAGGGGTTCGCCTTCGGTCTCGTCGTCGGGGAGGTGGAGTTTGAGGACGGCGGGGGTGTGGTCGTGGCGGCGTACGACGGGGAGGACGAGGGCGGTCCAGCCGTGCATCGAGGGGCCGTCGAGCCGGAGGTCCCAGTGGTCGAGGAAGTGGGCGGCGAGGGCGGGGAGGCCGGCGATGAAGGCGCGGCCGGCTTCGCCGTTGTAGGTGGCCTGGGCTGCGGCGAGGGCTTCCGGGACGTGGATCACGGGTGGGGACGGTAGTGGGGGCGGGCCTGGTGGGGTGGGGGATTCGACGGATTCCGTAGGGGACAGGGGCGGTGGGGGCGGGTTAGCGTCCCGGGCATGAGCAGCCTGACCGGTGGTGTCGGTGGTGTCGTGAACGGTGGCGTGTCCTTCTGGTACGCGGACGATGGTCTTCCGGCGGTGCGTGAGCCGCTGGACGGGGACGCGTCGGCGGATGTGGTGATCGTCGGGGGCGGGTATACGGGGCTGTGGACGGCGTACTACCTGAAGCGGGCGGTGCCGTTCTTGCGGGTGGTGGTGCTGGAGGGGAGGTTCTGCGGGTACGGGGCCTCGGGGCGCAACGGCGGCTGGCTGTACAACGGGGTGGCGGGGCGGGACCGGTACGCGCGGCTGCACGGCCGTGAGGCGGCGGTGCGGTTGCAGCGGGCGATGAACGGCACCGTGGACGAGGTGATCCGGGTCGCGGAGGCGGAGGGCATCGACGCGGACGTCCACAAGGGCGGGGTCCTGGAGGTCGCCTGTTCGCCCGCGCAGTGGGCGCGGTTGCGGGCGTTCCACGAGGCGGAGGTGGCGTTCGGGGAGAAGGACCGGGAGCTGTACGGGGCGCGGGAGACGGCGGAGCGGGTCCGGGTGGCGGGTGCGGTGGGGTCGTCGTGGACGCCGCACGGGGCGCGGGTGCATCCGGTGAAGCTGGTGAAGGGGCTGGCGGCGGCGGTGGAGCGGCTGGGGGTGGTGATCCACGAGTCGACGCCGGTGACGGAGATCGGGTCCGGGCGGGCGGTGACGCCGTACGGGACGGTGCGTGCGCCGTATGTGCTGCGGTGTACGGAGGGGTTCACGGCGGGGCTGAAGGGGCAGCGGCGTACCTGGCTGCCGATGAATTCGTCGATGATCGCGACGGAGCCGCTGACGGAGGCGCAGTGGGCGTCGGTGGGCTGGGCGGGGCGGGAGACGCTGGGGGACATGGCGCACGCCTACATGTACGCGCAGCGCACGGCGGACGGGCGGATCGCGCTGGGCGGGCGCGGGGTGCCGTACCGGTTCGGGTCGCGGACGGACAGCGACGGGGGGACGCAGGCGGCGACGGTGGAGGCGTTGCGGGAGGTGCTGGTGCGGATGTTCCCGTCGCTGGCGGGGGTGGGGATCGCGCACGCGTGGTCGGGGGTGCTGGGGGTGCCGCGGGACTGGTGTGCGTCGGTCGAGCTGGACCGGTCGTCGGGGCTGGGCTGGGCGGGCGGATACGTCGGGTCGGGTGTGGCCACGGCGAATCTGGCGGCGCGGACGCTGTGTGATCTGGTGCGGCTGGATTCGGGGCAGGGCGGGCGTACGGAGCTGACGGAGTTGCCGTGGGTGGGGCACCGGGTGCGGCGGTGGGAGCCGGAGCCGCTGCGGTGGCTGGGGGTGCGGGGGTTGTACGCGGTGTACCGGGCGGCGGACCGGCGGGAGCGGCTGTCGCACCGTGCGGGGTCGTCGCGGCTGGCGCGGGTGGCGGATCGGGTGGCGGGGCGGGGTTGATTCGGGGGGAGTTGATCCGGGGTGGAGTTGATCCGGGGCGGGGTTGATTCGAGGTGGGGTTGATTCGAGGTGGGGTTGATTCGAGGTGGGGTTGATTCGAGGTGGGGTTGATCTGGGGCGGAACTGATCTGGGGCGGAACTGATCTGGGGCGGAACTGATCCGGGGTGGGTGCTGTCCGCCGTCCTGCCGTTCCGTGGTCTCGCCGCCCCGCCGTTTCTCCGCCCCGCCGTTTCTCCGTCCCGCCGTTCTGTGGTCTCGCCGCCCCGCCGTCCCGGCCGCCGGGTCAGGGTTCCAGGATCACCTTGCCGGTCGTGCCCCGGGTTTCCAGCGCGCGGTGGGCGGCGGCGGCCTCGGCGAGCGGGAAGCGCTGGACGGCGGGGGTGAGGCGGCCTTCGGCGGCCTCGGTGAGGGCGCGCAGTTCGAGGGTGCGCATCGGGTCGGGGCCGCCGGCCCTGCCCAGCATCGCAGGGCCGAGGACCTGTTCGGAGACGCCGTCGACGAGGTAGGGCTTGCCGTCGCGCAGGCCCTCGCCGGACCAGCCGAAGACGAGGTGCTTGCCGCCGGGGCCGAGCAGGGCGACGGCTTCGCGGGCCACGTCGCCGCCGACGCCGTCGAAGACGACGGTGGCGTGCCGGCCGCCGAGGTGGGCGCGGACCTTCTGCGGCCAGGCGGGGTCCTTGTAGTCGACGGCGAGGTCGGCGCCGTTCGCCTCGACGCGGGCGGTCTTCTCCGGACCGCCGGCCAGGCCGATCATCGTGGCGCCGGCGTTCTTGGCGTACTGCACGAGGAGGGTGCCGATGCCGCCCGCAGCGGCCGGGACCACGGCGACCGAGTCGGGGCCGAGCTCGGCGAACTGCAGAATCCCCATCGTCGTACGGCCCGTGCCGATCATGGCGACGGCCTGGGCGAAGTCGAGGGTGCCGGGGATCTCGTGGAGGCGGCCGGCGTCGGCGACGGCGAGTTCGGCGTAGCCGCCGGGGGCGAAGCCGAGGTGGGTGACGACCCGCTTGCCGAGCCAGGTGTCCGGGGTGCCCGCGCCGAGGGCGTCGACGACGCCGGCGATCTCGCGGCCGGGGATGGTGGGCAGGGCGGGCAGTTCGGGCATCGGGCCCCGTATGCCTTCGCGCAGGGCGGTGTCCACCAGGTGGACACCGGCGGCGCGGACGGCTATGCGGACCTGGCCCGGGCCGGGTGCGGGGTCCTCGACCTGCTCGTAGGTGAGGTTCTCGGCCGGGCCGAAGGCGTGCAGTCGGATGGCGTGCATGGGTCTCCCTGGTGGGTTCGTCGGGGTGCGGTTCGTTCGGAGGCGCTCTCGTGCGGTCTGGGTCTGAGGTCTGGGGTTGGGGTCTGGGGTTGGGGTCTGGGGTTTGGGGTCGGTGATCTTTGGTGGCGGACCCACTCTTCAACCTCAAGTCTGCTTGAGGTCAAGCTTTCGCTCGCGCGGGTCCGGGGGCCGGGGATTGTCAGTGGTGGCGTGCAGCATGGGGGCAGGGCGAGGGTGGCGACGGGTGGCGGGCCGAGGGGTACGGCGGTGAAGGCGGCGCGGCGGCCGGAGGCGCGGCTGCCGCCGCTGGTGCCGTACGGCGGCGGAGGGCTGGAGCCGGACGGGGACTACGACGGGCTGGAGTTCCGGGAGGTGGATCTCGCAGGGCAGGACGGGGCGGGCGCCCGTTTCCTGGACTGTGCGCTCGTGGGATGTGTGCTGGACGGGACGGTGCTGCCGCGCGCCCGGCTGCTCGACACGGTCCTGACGGGGGCGCGGGGTGTGGGGACGGGGCTGGCCGAGGCGACCCTGCGCGATGTCGACCTGCGCCGGGTCGCCGCGCTGGAGGTCGCCCGGGGTGTGGACCGGCTGGCGGGGGCGGTGATCAGCCCGGCGCAGCTGATGGGTCTGGCGCCGGTGCCGGCGGCGGAGCTGGGCATCCGGGTGGAGGGGTGAAGGGTGCCGGTGCCGGCGTCTGTGCCGGTGTCCGGTTCAGGGGAGGCGGGGGAAGCGGGCCTGCAGGGTCCAGACGGCCGGGTTGTCCGCGAGGTCCTCGTGCATGTCGGTGAGGTCGGCGATCAGGTCGTGCAGGAAGTCGCGTGCCTCCCGGCGCAGTTCGGCGTGGGAGAAGGACAGCGGGGGGTCGGACGGCGGCAGCCACTCCGCCTCGATGTCGACCCAGCCGAAGCGGCGCTCGAACAGCAGGCGGTCGGTGGACTCGGTGAAGTCCAGCTCGGCGTGCTGGGGGCGGGAGGCGCGGGAACCGGCCGGGTCCCGGTCGATCAGCTCCGCGATGTCGCACAGTGCCCACGCGAAGTCCAGCACCGGCACCCATCCCCAGGCTGTGGAGATCTCCCGGTCCGCCTCGGTGTCGGCGAGGTACACGTCACCGCAGAACAGATCGTGCCGCAGGGCGTGGACGTCCGCGCGGCGGTAGTCGGTCTGCGGCGGGTCGGGGAAGCGGGGGGAGAGGGCGTAACCGATGTCGAGCACGGGGTGATGGTGTCACGGCGGCGGCGGTCGTGCTGCGGTGGGCGGTAGTAGGAAGGAGTGGGGGGAGCGGTGGGGTCACGGCAGCAGCCGTTGCTCCTTGGCCACCGCCACCGCGCCCGCTCGGGTGTCGACGCCGAGTTTGTCGTAGATCCGGCGCAGGTGGGTCTTGACCGTGGCCTCGCTGATGAACAGGGCCCGGGCGATGTCGCGGTTGCCGAGGCCGCGGGCGAGCTGGGCGAGGATGTCGCGTTCGCGGTCGGTGAGGGAGGGGCGCGGGTTGCGCAGGCCGGCCATGACGCGGCTGGCGACCGGCGGGGAGAGCGTGGTGCGGCCCTGGGCGGCGGCGTGGATGGCGGCGAACAGTTCCTCGGGGCGTTCGGCTTTGAGCAGGTAGCCGGTGGCGCCGGCCTCGATGGCGCGGGTGATGTCGGCGTCGGTGTCGTAGGTGGTCAGCACGAGGACGTGCGGGCGGGGCGCGGGGCCGGTGGTGAGGCGGCGGGTGGTCTCCACGCCGTCGATGCCCTCGCCGAGCTGGAGGTCCATCAGCACCACGTCCGGCGTGAGCTTCGCGGCCAGGGCGAGCGCCTCCTCGCCGGTGCCCGCCTCGCCGGCCACCTCGATGCCGGGGGCGCTGTCCAGCAGGGCGAGCAGTCCGGCGCGGACGACGACGTGGTCGTCGCAGACCAGGATGCGTACGGGGCCGGGAGCGGACGGGGTCATCGAGGGTTCTCCAGGGGGACGGCGGCGGACAGGACGGTGCCCTCGCCCGGTGCCGACTCGACGGTGAGGGTGCCGCCGAGCTGACGGAGCCGGGCCCGCATGGCGGGCAGGCCGTGGCCGCGCACCCCGGCCGGGGCGCCGGGCGGTACGGCCGGGTCGAAGCCGTGGCCGTCGTCGGCGATGTCGAGGACGACCTGGTCGTCGAGGAGGGTGAGGGTGAGCGTGGCGGTGGTGGCGCCCGCGTGCTCGCGGACGTTGGCCAGCGCGCCCTGGGCGATGCGCAGCAGCGCCGACTGGACGCGGTCGGGCAGCCGCGGGGCCCGGCCGCCGTCGTCGACGTGGACGCGTACGGTCAGGTGCTCGCCGGACTCCCGGCCGGCCAGGGCGTGCAGCGCCGCGGCGAGGCCGCCGCCGCGGGCGAGGTCGGCGGGGGCGAGGTCGTGGACGAAGCGCCGGGCCTCGGCGAGGTTGTGCTCGGCGACGGACGCGGCGGCCCGCACATGGGCGTGTGCCTTGCCCGGGTCCGTCTCCCACACCCGCTCGGCGGCCTGGAGCAGCATCCGCTGGCTGGACAGGCCCTGGGCGAGGGTGTCGTGGATCTCCATGGACAGCCGCTGGCGTTCGGCGAGGGTGCCCTCGCGGCGTTCGGAGGCGGCCAGGTCGCGGCGGGTGCGGATCAGGTCGTCGATGAGGGCGCGCTGCCGGGCGGCCTGGCGTGCGGTGTGCAGGAAGACGGCCGTGGCGATGGCGGCGACGGCGGGCGGCGCGAGCAGCAGGTTGGGGTCGAAGCGTCCGGCGAGCCGCAGCTGGGCGGCGACGACGAACAGCGTCAGTACGGCGACCAGCGTCAGCGCCGCCCGCGTGGGCAGGACGCGCAGGCCGGTGTAGAGGAGGGGCACCGCGCACCAGGAGAAGCTGGGCGCGAGCACGACGAGCACGACCCACACCGCCACGACCAGGGCGAGCCAGGCAGGCCGCCACCGGGCGGGCCGTGCCCCGGAGCCGTTCAGCGCGGGTCCGGCCAGGTGCAGCAGGGCGAGGACGACGGACAGGGCGATGATCCACGGGGTGCGGGGCTCGCCGGGGTGGCGCAGCAGGAAGCGGGCGAGGGCGCCGCCGAGCAGCAGGAAGAAGGCCGCGTGCAGCACGGCGTCGAGCCACCGGGCGTCCGGGGCGT
This sequence comes from Streptomyces sp. NPDC006134, assembly GCF_040628835.1. Classification (NCBI taxonomy): domain Bacteria; kingdom Bacillati; phylum Actinomycetota; class Actinomycetes; order Kitasatosporales; family Streptomycetaceae; genus Streptomyces; species Streptomyces sp. NPDC006134. Next base: position 85,947 of record NZ_JBEXTV010000002.1, read on the forward strand.
GGCCGGGCGAGGCGGGGTCGTACGGCTCCGTCATCCGGACGCGCCTCCTTCCAAGGGCCGTGCTTTCCGCGGCCCGTGCCGTCCACGGACCGTGTCTTCCGTCGGCCCGTGCCGTCCACGGACCGTGTCTTCCGTCGGCCCGTGCCGTCCACGGACCGTGTCTTCCGTCGGCCCGTGCCGTCCACGGACCGTGTCTT
>NZ_JBEXTV010000002.1:86242-86375 GCF_040628835.1 Streptomyces sp. NPDC006134
GCGTCCACGGACCGTGTCTTCCGTCGGCCCGTGTCGTCCACGGACCGTGTCTTCCGTCGGCCCGTGTCGTCCACGGACCGTGTCTTCCGTCGGCCCGTGTCGTCCACGGACCGTGTCTTCCGTCGGCCCGTGT
>NZ_JBEXTV010000002.1:86474-251202 GCF_040628835.1 Streptomyces sp. NPDC006134
TCGTCCACGGACCGTGTCTTCCGTCGGCCTGTGCCGTCCACGGACCGTGTCTTCCGTCGGCCCGTGTCGTCCACGGACCGTGTCTTCCGTCGGCCTGTGCCGTCCACGGACCGTGTCTTCCGTCGGCCCGTGTCGTCCACGGACCGTGTCTTCCGTCGGCCCGTGTCGTCCACGGACCGTGTCTCCCGCCGGCCCGTGCCCTCCACAGACCGCGTCTCCCGCAGCCCGCGCCGCCCACAGACCGCGTCTCCCGCAGCCCGCGCGCATCGCATCGCACCGCGCTGAGCTGCGCAAACACCACCATTGTCGCCGTCCGCGGCGCTCTCGGGGGTCAGCCGATCGGATGACCCCGCCCCGTCTGTGCCGTTCCGCCGCCCGACGGGGGCGTGGACGCCGTGCCCCGCCCGAAACGCCGCGTACGCCCATAGGATCACGAGGTGCGTAGACCTCGCCTGCCCGTTCCGGCCACCGCCGTCACCGTCGCCGCCGCCCTGACCGTGCTCACCGCGTGCGGCGGCAGCGGCGGTGTCCACGGCACCCCCGGCGGTTCCGGGGTGCGCGACCCGTACTTCCCGAAGGCGGGCAACGGCGGCTACGACGTCACCCACTACGCCCTCGACCTCGCCTACGACCCCGAGGCCGACCACCTCTCCGGCACCGCGGCTCTCACCGCCCGCGCCACCCAGGACCTGTCCGCCTTCTCCCTGGACCTCAAGGGCCTGGACGTCGAGCGCGTCACCGTCGACGGCGAGGCCGCCCGGTGGAACCGCACCGGCCAGGAGCTGACCGTCCGGTCGCCCGACGACATCGGCGACGGCACGCGGTTCCGTGTCGCGGTCCGCTACTCCGGCACCCCCGAGACGATCACCGACCCGGACGGCTCGCAGGAGGGCTGGCTGCGCACGGACGACGGGGCGCTGGCACTGGGCCAGCCCACCGGTTCGATGGCGTGGTTCCCCGGCAACCACCACCCCTCCGACAAGGCGGCCTACGACATCACGGTGACCGTGCCCGAGGGTCTGCGGGCCGTCTCCAACGGTGAGCTGACGAGCGAGCGGGCCAGTGGGGGCCGTACGTCGTTCACCTGGCACACCGCCGAGCCGATGGCGAGCTACCTCGCCACCCTCGCCATCGGCGAGTACGACATCGCCCGCTTCGCCACCGAGGACGGTCTGCCCGTGTACACGGCCGTCGACCCGGACCAGGCCGGTGCGAGCCGGGTGGTGCTCGGGCGGATTCCCGAGGTCGTGGAGTGGGCGCGGGACCTGTTCGGCCCCTACCCGTTCTCCACCACCGGCGCGATCGTCGAGGACGCGGAGGACGCCGGGTACGCGCTGGAGACGCAGAGCCGGCCGGTCTTCCCCGGCGCCCCCGACGTCGCCCTCCTCGTCCACGAGCTCGCCCACCAGTGGTACGGCGACTCCGTCACGCCGAAGACCTGGCGGGACATGTGGCTGAACGAGGGGTTCGCCACGTACGCGGAGTGGCTGTGGGAGGAGGACCACGGCGGCGACAGCGCGCAGGAGACGTTCGAGGCGCTCTACGACGGCACGTACTCCGGCGACGAGGAGGAGGCGGTGTGGGAGTTCGCGCCGGCCGATCCGCCCGATGCCGCGCACGTCTCCGCCGACCCGGTCTACCTGCGGGGCGCGATGGTGCTGCACAAGATCCGGCAGACAGTCGGTGACGACGCCTTCTTCGAGCTGATCCGGGGCTGGGCGGGTGCCCGCCGGCACGGCAACGCGGACACCGGCGACTTCACGGCCTACGTGGAGAAGAAGGCACCCGGCCATGACTTCGACGGGATCTGGGAGGAGTGGCTGTACGGCGACGGGAAGCCGGAACGCCTCTGACCCGGGTCCCGGTCGCCCGGCGGCGGAACGAGGAGCACGCGGGCGGACCACCGCACGGGCACGGCGCGGCCCCCGGCCGGAAAGGCAGCGGACACGGCGCGGCCCCCGGCCGGAGGACCGGGGGCCGCGCCGCTGCGGACGGGCGTGCGTCAGACGTTCACGCCGAAGTCCTGGGCGATGCCGACCAGGCCCGAGGCGTAGCCCTGGCCAACCGCGCGGAACTTCCACTCGGCGCCGTTGCGGTACAGCTCGCCGAAGACCATCGCGGTCTCGGTGGCCGCGTCCTCCGACAGGTCGTAGCGGGCGATCTCGGTGCCGCCGTCCTGGTTGACGATGCGGATGTAGGCGTTGCGGACCTGGCCGAAGTTCTGGCCGCGGTTCTCGGCGTCGTAGATCGAGACCGGGAAGACGACCTTGTCGATGTCGGCCGGGAGCGCGGCGAGGTTGACGTTGATCGCCTCGTCGTCGCCGGCGCCCTCGCCGGTGCGGTTGTCACCGGTGTGGACGATGGTGTTGTCCGGGGTCTGCTTGTTGTTGAAGAAGACGAAGTGGGCGTCGGAGTAGACCTTGCCCTGGGGGTTGACCGCGATCGCGGAGGCGTCGAGGTCGAAGTCGGTGCCGGTGGTGGTACGGACGTCCCAGCCGAGGCCCACGGTGACGGCGGTCAGGCCCGGAGCTTCCTTGGTGAGCGAGACGTTGCCGCCCTTGGACAGGCTTACAGCCATTGCGGGAGTCCTTTCCTCGTTTACGTACGGCAAGAAGCTACAGCTACCCCTGAGAACGTCGAGGGAGGTACGCGAAGTTCCAGGTGGCTTTACTTTCTTTACCGTCACCTCTCCTTCACCGCCGCGCCACCGCGACGCCACCGGCGGGCGGAGTGCGCAGGCCCGGGCCGCGGGTACGCGGGTACGTGGGTACGCGGGTACGCAGGTACGCAGGTACGCAGGTACGCGGGTACGCGGGTACGCGGGTACGCGGATAATTCGGGTGACGCGGACCGGACGCAGCCGGGAACATGGACGGCATGTCAGGTCCCCATGTCATCCGCGGCTCGGTCCACCTCCCCGAGGCGGAGCTGATGTGGCGTTTCTCGCGGTCGTCGGGGCCGGGCGGACAGCACGTCAACACCACCGACTCGCAGGTGGAGCTCCGTTTCGACCTGGCGCGGACCGAGGCCCTGCCCGAGGTGTGGAAGCGGCGGGCGCTCGAACGGCTCGCCGGGCGGCTGACCGACGGGGTCGTCACCGTGCGCGCCTCCGAGCACCGCTCCCAGTGGCGCAACCGCGAGGCCGCCGCCGTACGCCTGGCCGCCCTGCTCGCCGAGGCGACCGCGCCCCCGCCCAAGCCGCGCAGGCCCACCCGGGTGCCCCGCGGCATCAACGAGCGCCGGCTGCGCGAGAAGAAGCAGCGCGCGGAGACCAAGCGGGGCCGGTCGCCGAAGAACTGGTCCTGACCGGGCCGGGGTGCCGGCAGACGTGGAGGCGGTCGCCGCCGCGGCGGCGGATCTCGGCGGCCACCGCGTCGACCGCGAAGCGGCCGTAGCCGCGGCCCTGCTGCCCGGCGTCGATGTCCAGCCGCCACAGTCCGGAGCGGAAGAGGGTGCCGTCGCCGTTCCAGTCGATGTCGAAGAAGGCCATGAGGAACCCGACCGGCCGGCCGCCGTCGACGATCAGGCGGGGCCAGGCGACGCCGGGGCGGACGTAGGCCTCGGCGAGCGACTTCACCACCGGGGAGACCGCGTGCTCCTGGCCGGGCCGGACGCGGATGGCGAGCGAGGCGTCGATGTTGCGCGGGGTGATCTCTTCCAGTCGGGGCGCGGGCGCGGGTGCGGGTGCGGGTGCCATCCGTGCCCCGTAGGCGGGCCGTCCGCCGGGCCGCCACGGAGATTTCCCGCGACTCAGCCCAGCTGCCGGTACCGCCCCCGGAAGTACGCCAGCGGGCCGCCGTCGGCGTTCGGGACGTGGGCGGTGAGGACGCGGCCGATCACCAGGGTGTGGTCGCCCGCCGGCACGCGCTGCTCGGTGCGGCATTCGAGGGTGGCCAGGGCGCCGCCCACCAGGGGGGCGCCGGACGCCTCGCCGCGGACGTGGGGGAGGTCCGCGAACAGGAGGCGGTCGCTGACGCGGCCCTTCATGGCGAAGCGGCCTGCTATGTGCCGCTGGTTCTCGGAGAGCACGGAGACCGCCCACAGGGGCTGCTCGGCGAGCAGGTCGTCCATGCGGGAGCCCTCGCGCAGGCTGACCAGGACCAGTGGCGGGTCCAGGGAGACGGAGACGAACGCCGTCGCGGTCATGCCGACGTCCTCGCCGCGCGGTGCCCCGGGGTCGTCCGGGTCGAGGGGCGGCTCCTGCGCGGTCACCAGGACCACGCCCGAGGCCAGCCGGGACATGGCGGCGCGGAACTCGTCGTTGCTCACCCCTTCAGCATGCCCGGGGGCGGAAGGGGACGGCGAGGAGGAAGGGGCGGCGGGGGCGGAGGGGGCGAGGGCGGGGGAGGTGTTCGGCACGTCCGTCACGCTAACCGCCGGCTCCGGCGCCCGCATCGGGCCCCGGTCCCAGCCGGGTCCTAGGACCTCGGCAGGAGCCACGGAGCCGCAGAGGCACAGCGTCACGGAGCCGCAGAGGCACAGCGTCACGGCGCCACGGAGTCACAGGGGCACGGAGTAACGCACATACCCACAAACATTGCGTTCAGCATGTGCACAGGGGGAAAGCAGAAACACCACTCAATTGTTCATGTTTGCCTGTGACTTGAGTCACAAGGGGCAATAATTGTTGACCCTGTGTACCGAGTGAGCAGCGCGCTGTGATTCAGTGGCGGGGAAGCTGCAAGGGCACCACCCGGAAACGGCGCCGAACACAACCCTTGATTCGCTGCGAGGTCTCGGGGGGAGGGCGAGCATGGAGACCGAGTCGGAACCGTACGTCCGTCTTGCGTCCCTGCGCCAACTGCACCAGGTCATGGCCGACATGAACACGGCCCGCAGTCTGGCGGACACGTTGCAGACCGTCGCCGACGGCGCGGTCCACGCCCTCGGCTACGAGCTGGCCTGCGTCAACCTGGTGCGCCCCGACGGCGACCTCGTCGTCGCCGCCTTCTCCGGCAACCCGGCCGCCGAGGCCCTCATCACCGGCCGCGTCGGCTCCCGCGAGGCATGGGACCGGCGGCTGGCCATGGGCGAGCGGTGGGGCGACCTGGTGTTCATCCCCCACACCGAGGGCTGGGTCCTCGACGACGACGACGTCCCGCAGTGGTACACCGACGGGCCCGCGCCCCGCTTCGAGGACGAGTGGCACCCCGCCGACCGCCTCTTCGCCCCCATGTTCGCGCCCGGCCCGCACGGCGGCCGGTCCAGCGGCGAGCTGATCGGCGTGCTGTCCGTGGACCGGCCGCGCAACGGGCGGCGGCCCGGCGCCTGGGGCCGCGAGGCGCTCCAGATGTACGCCTTCCAGGCCGCCATCGCGATATCCAACGCCCGGCTGCGGGCCAACATGCAGCGCGCCCTGGTCCGGCTGGAGCGGGAGCAGCAGGCCCTGCGGGCCAGCGAGGAAAGCTTCCGGCAGGCCTTCGAGTACGCCCCCTCCGGCATGGCCATCGCCGAGATGGGCGGCGAGCAGCACGGCCGCATCCTGCGCACCAACGACGCCCTGTGCCGCCTGCTGGGCCGGCCCGCCTCCGCGCTGCGCCGCTACTCCTTCTCCGACCTCGTCCACCCCGAGGACATAGGCACCCTGCTGCGCACCTCCGCCGAGGGCGGCCGGGCCGAGCTGCGCCTGGGCCGCCGCGACGGCACCTACGTCTGGGTCTCCCTGCGCAACAGCGTCGTCGCCGACGCCGCCGACGGACCCCGCTTCCTGCTCACCCACGTCGAGGACATCGAGGAGCGCAAGCGCCGCGAGCTCCAGCTCGCCCACCGCGCCTCCCACGACTCCCTCACCGGCCTGCCGAACTCCGCCGAGCTGCGGGCCCGCCTCTCCGCCCGGCTGTGCACGCGCCCCCGGTCCGAGCAGCCCACCGCGGTCGACGCCATGGACGCGGCCTACGGCGACGTCTTCGACTCCGGCGGCCACCGCTTCGACTTCCCGGCCGTCACCGAGCCGTACGACGCCTACGACCACCACGTCCACGCCGTCGCCCCCGAGGGCGACCGGGACGACGGCACCAAGGGGCTCGCGGTCCTCTTCTGCGACCTCGACGGCTTCAAGTCGATCAACGACCGGTTCGGGCACAACGCGGGCGACACCGTCCTCGTCGAGGTCGCCCGGCGCCTGAGCAACGGTGTGCGGGACGGCGACACCGTCGCCCGGCTCGGCGGCGACGAGTTCGTGATCCTCGCCGACGGGCTCGGCCGGGCCGACGCCCAGGACCTCGCCGTACGGCTGCGCAACGAGATCATCCAGCCGATCCGGGCCGAGGGACGGGCCGTCCGGGTCGGCGCCAGCTTCGGCATCGGATGGGCCCACTGCGGCATGACCGCCGACGAAGTGCTGAAGTCCGCTGACGAACGGATGTACGTCGAGAAACGATCTCGTCCCAAACAGCACCGGCGTGCCGGATAAGCCCAGGTCAGCGGCTTGACGCGATTCCGGTCACCCTTTCGGGGGACAGGAAGCGGGTAGGCTCGCTGTCTCACCATCCGTACCGCACACGCACCGCACCTGGTTAGGAGACCTAGGGATGACGCCCGGCAACAACGGCGCGAGCACGCCCGAGGACGACGACCCGTTCGGCTATCTGTACGCCGACGGGCAGGCCAACGGGGCCCAGCCGCCGTCCGGTGGCTACGGCTACCCCAACTCGGTCAACCGCGTGCGGACCGTCGGTTCCCGGCAGTACGGGCACCAGGCCCAGGCCGCCCCGACCGCTCCGTACGGCCAGGCGCCGCAGCAGCAGGGGGCCTACGGCCGGCCGAACCCGCACTACGCCGCCCCGGAGACGCTCCCCGGCGGCCCGGGGGGACCCGGTGCCGCCCCGCGCCCGGCGCCGCACGGCGCGGGCGGCCACAACGGCGGCCGGGGCCGCGGTCCCAACACCAAGGGGCTGCTGATCGGCGCGGTCGCGGTGGTCGCCGCGGTCGTCGTCGGCATCGGCGTGGCCATGACCACCAGCAGCTCGGACGAGGACAAGGGCGGCGGCCAGGCCGCTCCCGCGCCGACGCAGTCGCAGACCTCCGAGCCGAGCCCGTCGAGCAGCGCCAGCGCCGAACCGCAGGCGGAGCTGCCGACGATCGACGCCAAGGCGCTGCGGCTGGGCGGCACCGCCTCCCTGGCGTCGGACGTGCAGGGCGCCGTGTCCGACGGCGGCATCTACGTGGCCAACCTCAACCAGGCGGGAGCCTCGGTCACCTGGACCGTCAACGGCATCCCGAAGGACGGCGCCTACACCCTCTTCGCCCGCTACAGCGCGGCCGGCGAGGATCAGTCGATGACGCTGACGGTCAACGGCAAGGAGTTCGGCAACAAGCTGAACCTGGGCAACTTCGCCCGCGCCGAGGCCGGCGACTTCGCCAAGGGCTGGACCGAGACCTACGCCTGGCCGACCCTCAACAAGGGCACCAACACGATCTCGCTGTCCTGCCAGGACGGCGACAAGTGCGACGTCCTGCTGGACCAGCTCTGGCTGAAGGAAGGCCAGGTCAAGCGCAGCTAGGTGCGCTGCCCCGGGGTGGACGTCGCCTGCCGGGGCACTAGGCCGCGGTGGCCTCCGCCGTCACCGCCACCCGTCCCAGCAGCTCCCCGTAGGCCGCCCGGTCGAACTCGCCCGCCACCGGCGCCAGCACCGTCGCCGCCGACAGGGCGGTCGCGCGGGCCAGCCGGTCCGGCCAGGGGAGGCGTTCCACCAGGCCCGACAGCAGGCCCGCGACCGCCGAGTCGCCGGCGCCGGTCGGGTTGCCGTGGACGCGGGCGGGCGGGGCGGCGCGCCAGCGGCCCTCGGGGGTCGTCGCCAGCAGCCCGTCGGCGCCCAGGGAGGCGACCACGGAGCGGGCGCCGCGGCGGCGGGCGTCCTGCGCGGCGCGCAGCGGCTCGTGGGAGCCGGTCAGCTCGGCCAGTTCCCCGGCGTTGGGCTTGATGAGGTCGGGGCGGGCGGCGACCCCGCGGCGCAGCGGCTCGCCGCTGGTGTCCAGCAGCACCGGGACCCCGGCGGCGCGGGCGGCGCGTATCAGCCCGGCGTAGGCGCCCACCGGCACGCCCGGCGGCAGGCTGCCGCACAGGGCGACGGCACGGGCACCGGCGAGCAGACCCCCGTAGACCTCCTGGAAGGCGCTCCACTCGGCGGGCGTGATCACCGGGCCGGGCTCGTTGAGCTGGGTGGTGTCGCCGGTGCGCTCGTCGACGACGGCGATGGTGCGCCGGGTGGTGCCGGAGACCGGGACCAGCGCGTCCGCGACCCCCGGCACGGCGGTCAGCCGCTCCCGCACCTCCCGCCCGGTGGCGCCGCCCGCGAAGCCGGTGACCGTCACCTCGTGCCCGAGGGCCGCGAGCACCCGGGCGACGTTCAGTCCCTTGCCGCCGGGGCGTTCGGTCACCTCCTGGACCCGGTGGGAGGCGTGCGGCCGAAGGCCCCGTACGCGGTAGGTGATGTCGAGAGCGGTGTTCAGCGTGACCGTGAGGATCACCTGGGCCGACCTCCCCCGATTGACTCGCCCGACATGTGGTTCCCGGAGGGTTTCCGGGGGGTCGATCATGCCAAAGAGACGGCGGCCGGCCCAGTCCCGCAACCGGCCACCGTGCCCGCGAACGGGGACGGATCAGCCCAGTTGGGGATCGACCACCCACGCGCCCCGGCGCATGACGCCCTTGAGGGCGAAGCCGGAGTCGAGGACCACCAGGTCGGCGTCCTTGCCGGGCTCCAGGGAGCCGATCCGGTCGTCCAGGCCCAGCAGCCGGGCCGGGTTGGCGGACAGGGCCGCCACCGCGTCCTCGACCGGCAGCCCGTCCACCGTCACCGCCCGCTGGAAGGCGCGGTCCAGGGTGAGCGTGGAGCCGGCGATCGAGCCGCCGTCGACCAGGCGGGCCACGCCGCCGGAGACCTCCACCTCCAGCGGGCCGAGCAGGTAGCGGCCGTCGCCGAAGCCGGCCGCGTCCATCGCGTCGGTGATGAAGGCGACCCGCGCGGCGCCCGCGTGGTGGAAGGCCAGCTGGAGGGCGGCCGGGTGCAGGTGGACGCCGTCGTTGATCAGCTCCACCGTCACCCGCTCGTCCTCCAGGAGGGCGGCGATGGGGCCGGGGGCGCGGTGGCCGAGCGGCGGCATGGCGTTGAACAGGTGGGTGGCGACCGTGGCGCCCGCCTCGATGGCCTCGACCGTCTGCTCGTAGGTGGCGTCGGTGTGGCCGATCGCGGCGATCACGCCGTGGTCGGCGAGCATCCGCACGGAGTCGATGCCGCCGGGCAGCTCGGTGGCGAGGGTGACCATCCTGGCGTGGCCGCGTGCGGCGTCGATCAGCTTGCGGACCTCGGCCGGGTCGGGGTCGCGCAGCAGTTCCTCGGAGTGGGCGCCCTTGCGGCACGGGGAGATGAAGGGGCCCTCGAAGTGGATGCCGGCGATGTCGCCCTGCTCGGCCAGCTCCGCCAGCAGCCCGGCGCGGCGGGCGAGGAAGTCCAGGTCGCCGGTGACGGCGGAGGCGACCAGGGTGGTGGTGCCGTGCAGGCGGTGGGTGTGGATGCCCTTCAGGACCTCCTCGGCGGTGCCGGAGGTGAAGGAGGCGCCGCCGCCGCCGTGGTTGTGCAGGTCGACGAAGCCGGGGACCACCCAGTGGCCGGTGAGGTCGACGACCTCGGCGCCGGGCGGGGCCTCGGCGGCGATGCGGGTGCCGTCGACGGCCAGGCGGCCGTCGTCCACGGTGCCGGTGGGCAGGACCACCCGGGCGCCGGAGAGAAGCTTGCTGGGGGCCATCAGGCGGTTACCTCCGGGGGAGTGGTGGGGGAGTGCAGCAGGTCCCAGGCCATGAGCCCGGCACCGAGACATCCGGCGGTGTCCCCCAGGGCCGCGGGGACGATCTCGGGCAGCTTCTGGAAGGTGACGCGCCGCCGGACGGCGTCCCGCAGCGGTGTGAACAAGGTTTCCCCCGCCTCGGCGAGGCCGCCACCGATGATCAGGGTGCGCGGGTCCAGCAGAGTGAGCGCGGTGACCAGGCCGTCGGCGAGCGCCTCCACGGCATCCCGCCACACGCGCCGGGCCCGTACGTCCCCGGACTCCACGGCCTTGGCGCAGTCGGCCGCGTCCGCGTCCGCGTCGCCGCAGGCCGCGGCCCAGGCCTGGCCGACGGCACCGGCGGAGGCGTACCGCTCCAGGCAGCCGCGCTGCCCGCACGGGCAGGGCTCGCCCTGGGGCCGTACGACGATGTGGCCGATCTCCCCGGCGAAGCCGTGGGCGCCCGCCTCCACCCGGCCGTCGATGCCGATGGCGCCCGCGATGCCGGTGCCCAGCGGCACGAACAGGAACCGGTCGGCGCCGCGCCCGGCGCCGACGCGGCCCTCGGCGAGGCCGCCGGTGCGCACGTCGTGGCCGAGGGCGACGGGCAGGCCGTCCAGCCGCTCGGCGAGCAGGGCGCGCAGGGGGAGGTCGCGCCAGCCGAGGTTGGCCGCGTAGACGGCGGTGCCGTGCCGTTCGTCGACGATGCCGGGGACGGCGAGGCCGGCGGCGACGGCGGGCTCGCCGAACCGGTCGGCGCCCAGGGCGCGCAGTTCGGCGGCGAAGTCCAGGATGCCCGTGACGACCGCCTCGGGGCCGCGCTCGCGGCCGGTGGCCCGGCGGGCCTGGTGGAGCAGTTCGCCCCCGGCGCCGACCAGGGCGGCCTTCATCCCGGTGCCGCCCACATCGAGGGCGATGACATGTCTCACGGGGACAGTGTGGCCCGTCCACCCACAAGAGGTCTAGTCCACTCCAGTGGTGTAGACCTTAGGGCTGCAATTTCGAAAATTTCGCGTTGTGGAGCTTCGGAGTCCGGTTCTGTCGGTTCTCTCCGTATCCCTGTCGGTTCTCCGTCGGCTCCCGCGCGGTGCAAGGCAAGGTTGGGACGGATCGGTGCAGCGGCTTAGGACAGGAACGATCGCGGTGGTGTCCGCACTGGGCATGACGGCGGTCCTCGGCGGCTGCGGGTTCGTGGGCGGCTCCGACGTGACCCTGAAACTCGTCGCCGCCGACTACGGCGACAGCAAGGCCAACAGCTCCCGGAAGTACTGGGACGACCTGGTGAAGGCGTACGAGGCGAAGCACCCCGGCGTGCGGATCGACGTCACCGTCCACTCCTGGAACGACGTCGACCGCAAGGTCCGGGAGATGGTCGACGCGGGCCAGGCACCCGACATGGCGCAGATCGGCGCCTACGCCGACTACGCGGACAAGGACCTGCTCTACCGGGCCGACGACGTGCTCTCCATCCCCGTCCAGGCCAACTTCGTCTCCCAGCTCGCGAGCGCGGGCCAGGTCAACGGCGTGCAGTACGGCATGCCGTTCGCGGCCTCCACTCGCGTGCTCTTCTACAACAAGGCCCTCTTCGCCGAGGCCGGAATCACCCCGCCCAAGACCTGGGACGACCTCGCCGAGGCCGCCGAGGCGCTGAAGGAGCAGGGCGTGAAGTACCCCTACGCGCTGCCGCTGGGCCCCGAGGAGGCACAGGCCGAGACCATGCAGTGGATGCTCAGCGGCAACGGCGGCTACACCTCGACGGCCGGCACCTACCGCATCGACTCCATCGAGAACGTCGCCGCCTTCACCTGGCTCAAGGACGAACTGGTCGCCAAGGACCTCACCGGGCCGGTCGCCCCCGGCAAGCTCAACCGGGCCGCCGCCTTCGCGGCGTTCACCGACGGCGACGTCGGCATGCTCAACGGGCACCCCTCGCTCATGAAGGCCGCCGCCGCCAAGGGCGTGAAGTTCGGCATGGTGCCCACCCCGGGCGTGGAGGGCGAGAGCAAGGCGACCCTCGGCGTCACCGACTGGATGACGGCCTTCAAGCAGAACGGCCACCAGGAGGAGATCGGCGACTTCCTCGACTTCGTCTACAGCGACGACAGCGTCCTCGACTTCTCGCGCACGTACGACCTGCTGCCGGTCACCACCTCCGCCTCCGAGACCATGAGCACGTCGGCCCGGGACAAGGAGCTCCGGCCGTTCCTGGACGAGCTGCTCGCCTCCGAGCTGTACCCGGTCGGCAAGATCTCCTGGGCCGAGGTCAGCGCGGACATCAAGAAGCGGATCGGCCAGGCGGTCGCCCCCGGCGCCTCCCCGGCGACCGTGCTCGGCAACATCCAGGCCACGGCGAGCCGGGCCGAGAGCGCGGAGTAGCACCGCGGCGCCACCGTCGTCTGCTGTCGGTGCCGCGCGTTACGGTGGCGGGCATGGAGCAGGAGAAGCCCCGAGGGCCCGGGGAGACCCGGGAGCCTGTGGAGTCCCGGGAGCCTGTGGAATCCCGGGAGCCTGTGGAGTCCCGGGAGCCTGTGGAATCCCGGGAGCCTGTGGAGTCCCCGGAGCCCCGGAAGCTCGCGGAGTCCCGGAAGCTCGCGGAGCCCCGGGAGCTCGGCCTGCGGGAACAGCGCGTCCTCGCGCTCGAACGCCGCGGCTTTCCCGGCCCCGGCGCGAAGGAACGCGCGATACGGGAGGAGCTGGGGCTGGTCCCCGTCCGCTACTACCAGCTCCTCAACGCCCTGCTCGACGACCCGCGGGCCCTCGCCTTCGACCCGGTGACGGTCAACCGGCTCCGCCGGGTCCGCGAGGCCCGCCGGACGGAGCGCTGAGGCCGGCGGGCCCGGCGGGTCCGGGGGCGTAGGGGCGGCCTGCCGGGGATAGGTTCGCCCTATGGGCAGCCACAAGGACTCCACCGACGACTCCCCGTACGCCGCGGACCACTCCGCGGACCACTCCGCGGACCACCCCGTGAACGACTCCGTGAACGACCTGCCGACGCCCGCGACCAAGGCCGGGCGGGAAGGGCTGGACGCCCTCCTCGCGCGCCCCGGCCGCGCGGTGATCGCGCTGGACTTCGACGGCACGCTCGCCCCGATCGTGCCGGACCCCGACCAGGCCCGCGCCCACCCCGACGCCGTACCGGCGCTCGCGGCCCTCGCCCCACAGGTCGCCGCCGTCGCGGTGGTCACCGGCCGTCCGGCCGAGGTCGCCGTCCGCTACGGCGGCTTCGCGGGCGTGCCCGGCCTGGAACACCTCGTCGTCCTCGGCCACTACGGCGCCGAACGCTGGGACGCCGCCACCGGCGAGATCACCGCCCCCGCCCCCGACCCCGGGGTCGCCGCCGCCCGCGCCGAGCTGCCGGACCTGCTGGAGAAGGCCGGGGCGGGACAGGGCACGTGGGTCGAGGAGAAGGGCCGCGCGTTCGCCGTCCACACCCGCCGCGCCACCGATCCGCAGGCCGCCTTCGAGGCCCTGCGCGAGCCCCTCGCCGCCCTGGCCGCCCGCCACGGCCTGGTCGTCGAGCCGGGGCGGCTGGTCCTGGAACTGCGCCCGCCGGGCATGGACAAGGGCGTCGCCCTGACCGAGTACGTCCGCGCGCTCGGCGCCGAGTCCGTCCTCTACGCCGGTGACGACCTCGGCGACCTCCCCGCCTACGCGGCCGTCGACGGCCTCCGCGCCGCCGGCACGCCCGGCCTGCTGGTGTGCAGCGGCAGCGACGAGGTGACGGAGCTGCGGGAGCGGGCCGACCTGGTGGTGGACGGCCCGGCGGGGGTGGTGGACCTGCTGCGGAGCCTGGCGGCCCGCCTCTCCTGAGGCTCCCCGGCAACCAGCGGGGCGGGCACCGCACGGCGCCCGCCCATTCTCCCGTTCTCCCGCTTTCTCCCGCTCCCTCGTTCCCTCAGCCCCGCAGCGCCTCCAGCTGCTCCAGGAACCACCGCCCCGGCGGCAGCGCCGTGGCCGCCGCCGCCAGCCGCTTGCTCCGCTCGGCCCGCTCGCCCGCCGGCATGCTCAGCGCCTCGTGCAGGGCCCGCGCCGTGCCCACCACGTCGTACGGGTTCACCACGAGCGCGTCCTCGCCCAGCTCCTCGTACGCCCCCGCCTCCCGCGACAGCACCAGCGCGCAGCCCTCGTCGGAGACGACCGGCACCTCCTTCGCGACCAGGTTCATGCCGTCCCGGATCGGGTTGACCAGCGCCACGTCGGCCAGCCGGTAGGCCGCCAGCGACCGCGCGAAGTCGTCCTTGACGTGCAGCACCACCGGCGTCCAGCCCGGCGTCCCGTACTGCTCGTTGATCTCGGCCGCCAGCCGCTGCACCTCGGCCGTGTAGTCCCGGTACACCGCGAGGTCCTGCCGGGAGGGGTAGGCGAACGCGACGTGCACGACCCGCTCGCGCCACTCGGGGCGGTCCTCCAGCAGCTGCCGGTAGGCCAGCAGCCCGCGCACGATGTTCTTCGACAGCTCGGTGCGGTCCACGCGCACGATCGTCCTGCGGGGGCTGCCGTCCGGGCCCGTGCCGATCTCCTCGCGCAGCGCCGCCATCCGCTCGCCGACGTCCGCCTCGTGCGAGCGGCGCCGCAGGAACTCCGCGTCCGCGCCGAGCCCGTGCACGCCGACCCGGGTGGCGCCGAGCCCCCCGGCGAACGCCTCGCAGCAGGCGGTGAACGCCTCCGCCCAGCGGTGGGTGAGGAACCCGAGCCGGTCCGCGCCCAGCATCCCCTTCAGGACCTGCCCGGCCACGTCGTCCGGCAGCAGCCGGAAGTACTCCGGCGGCGCCCACGGCGTGTGCGAGAAGTGCCCGATGCGCAGGTCGGGACGGAGCTCCCGGAGCATCCCCGGCACCAGCGTCAGGTGGTAGTCCTGCACGATCGCGACCGCGCCCTCGGCGGCCTCCTCGGCCAGCGCCTCGGCGAAGGCCCGGTTGTACGCCTCGTACGCGGCCCACTGCCGTCGGAACTCCGCGTCGAAGACCGGCTCCAGCGGCGTCTGGTAGAGCATGTGGTGGACGAACCACAGCACAGAGTTGGCGATGCCGTTGTAGGCGCCGGCGTGCACGGCGGCCGGGATGTCCAGCATCCGCACGCCGTCCTCGCCGGCCCCGCGCCGCACCGCCTCCCGGTCGTCGTCGGACAGCGCCGAGCACACCCACAGCGCGCCCGCGTCCGGCCCGATGGCCGACAGTCCGGAGACCAGCCCGCCGCCCCCGCGTTTCGCGGTGAGCGAGCCGTCCTCCTCCACCTGGTACGACACCGGTCCTCGGTTGGAGGCCACCAGCACCTGAGCAGCACCGAACGTTGAAGCCATACGCCTCAACCTAGCCCGACCCGGAAACGCTCAAACGTTCGCGATTGCCGTCACGTCCGTGAATTCACCGGAAAACTTGTGAGAACCCTGTGCGCAGTTGAAAGATGTGCGATACATGTTTCAGTAGGTGTCCCGTGGCATGTCCGGGACCTCTGGGGGAGGATCCATGCACTTCATACGCGTCCGCCGACTCCTCGGCGCGGCAGCGCTGGCGGGGGCCGGCGCGCTCACCCTGGCCGGATGCGGGGGCGGGAGCGCCGCCACGACGGCGGACGAGCCCTCCGCGTCCGCCTCCACCACCGCTGCCGCCACCGCCACCGCCTCGCCGAGCGGCACCGGTCCGGAGACGTCCCCCGGCAGCACCCCGACGCCGTCCGCCGTCCCGTTGAAGGACTTCACCGGCGCGAGCATCGGAAAGGCGATCGCCGCGGCCGAGTCCGGCGGACTGCGCTACGCCGTCTACCTCCAGGGCACCGGACTGTCGCGGGACGGCGGCGGGCAGCGGGCCTCCTCCTGGGCGGCGGGCGAAGAGGTCTGCGACCAGATCGACGCCTCCGACGGCGCCTCCTACGACGTGGCGTTCACCGTCCCCCGCAGCGGCCGCGACTGCGCGGGACGGCTGCTGCACACGCCGGAGCCGACGCGCGCGGCCGGCACCGGCACCGGCACCGGGAGCGGATCGTCGGGCGGCGGCGGCTCCACGGGCGGCGGCGGCTCGACCGGGGGCGGCGGAGGCACGGCCTGCGCGATCACCAGCCCCGCGGGCAACTGCTACGCCGACGGCCAGTTCTGCGCCAACCGTCACCACGGTCTGAGCACCTACGGCCGGGGCGGCGAGTACCTGACCTGCAGCCAGGACGGCTCCGGTCGCTGGCGCTGGTCGGACGGCGTCACCGGCTGACGCGGACCTCGGGCCCCGGGACGCTCACGCCACCTTCCGCGCCGCGTACTCCGCGATCTCCACCATCGGCGGCCTCTCCTCGGTGTCCACGGAGTACGTCCGCGGCTCGAAGCCGTCCTCGCCGCGCTCGAACTGGGTGAGGGCGGGCCGCACCAGATGGCCGCGGGCCAGGCGGAGCTGGGCGGTGCGGTAGATGGCGGCGGCCATCCGGCCCAGCGCCTGGCCATCCTGGTGGCGGTGCTTGCGCACGCCCACGTCGACCTGGGCGAGGGCGTCCAGGCCCACCAGGTGCAGGGCGTCGACGAGCATGCCGAGCTCCACGCCGTAGCCGACGGGGAAGGGAAGCTGCTCCAGCAGGGAGCGGCGGGCCGCGTACTCGCCGCCCAGCGGCTGCACGAACCCGGCCAGCTGCGGCCAGTGCATGTTCAGCAGCGGGCGCGCCATCAGCTCGGTGACCCGGCCGCCCTGCCCGGCCGCGCCGCCCAGCGGACGGTCGTACATGGCCTTGACGAGGTGCACGTCCGGGTCGGTGAGCAGCGGGCCGACGATGCCGGTGACGAAGTCGGAGGAGAACTCGCGCAGATCGGCGTCGACGAAGCAGACGAGGTCACCGCCGGTGGCCAGCAGCGAGCGCCACAGCACCTCGCCCTTGCCGGGCACGGCCGGGAGGCGCGGGAGGATCTCGTCGCGGTGCACCACGCGCGCGCCCGCCGCGGCGGCCACCTCGGCGGTGCGGTCGGTGGAGCCGGAGTCGACCACGACGAGTTCGTCGACGAGCGGGGCCCGCACCATCAGGTCGTGGCGGATGGCGGCGACGATGTCGCCGACGGTCTCCTCCTCGTCGAGGGCGGGGAGCACGACGCTGACCGACTGCCCCGTGGCGCGCTTGGCGGCCAGGATCTGCTGGAGCGGGCGGTCGGACAGGGACCAGGAGCGTGTCCTCAGCCAGCGCTCGACTTCTTCCAGCACGGTCGGCGGCTCCTTCGCTCTCTCTGCGATCCGGTTCTCCCGGCTATCCGGTTCTCCCGGCTATCCGGTTCTCCCGGCGATCCGGTCCTCCCGGCGGTCCGGTTCCCCGAGGGACCGGTTCTCCCGGCGGTCCGGTGTGATCCATCTCGCGGTTCGGACGACTATCTCAACTGTCCTGGCCTTCGGTTACAGTCTTGAACAACACGGATGACCATTGCATGTCGGGGGTCGCCCCCCTGTCCGTCCGTGTTCGCGCACGTTCACACAACCGAATACAGCTCATCCAGAGGGGCAGAGGGACACGGCCCGATGAAGCCCCGGCAACCCTCCAGTCGGTTCTCGTTCAGGAGCGAGGCTCCCGGCTAGGGAAGGTGCCAAATCCGTCTCGCGGCGAGGTGCGCTGCGAGGAAGATGAGGAGAAAGGGCCTCGCCTCACATGGCTGTGCAGACTGTCGCAAGCACCCCCACCCCCACCTCCGTCGATCTCGGTCCTGCCGCGGCGCTTTCCTGCCGGGAGTGCGGCCACCGCGTCCCGCTCGGCCCGGTCTTCGCCTGCGAGGAGTGTTTCGGCCCGCTGGAGATCGCCTACGACTTCTCGGGCTACGACGCCGAAGAGCTCCGCAAGCGCATCGAAGCGGGTCCCGCGAACATCTGGCGTTACGCCCCCCTGCTGCCCGTCCCGGCCGATGTCGCGGACAAGCCGAACCTGAACCCGGGCTGGACCAAGCTCGTCAAGGCCGACCACCTCGCCCGCGAACTCGGCGTCACCGGCGGCCTGTACGTCAAGGACGACTCCGGCAACCCGACCCACTCCTTCAAGGACCGCGTCGTCGCCCAGGCCCTGGAGGCCGCCCGCGCCTTCGGCTTCACGACGCTGTCCTGCTCCTCCACCGGCAACCTGGCCGGCGCCGTCGGCGCCGCCGCCGCCCGCGCCGGCTTCCGCTCCTGCGTGTTCATCCCGCACGACCTGGAGCAGGGCAAGGTCGTCATGGCCGCCGTCTACGGCGGCGAGCTCGTCGGCATCGAGGGCAACTACGACGACGTGAACCGCTTCTGCTCGGAGCTGATCGGCGACCCGGCCGGCGAGGGCTGGGGCTTCGTCAACGTCAACCTCCGCCCGTACTACGCGGAAGGCTCCAAGACCCTCGCGTACGAGATCTGCGAGCAGCTCGGCTGGAAGCTGCCCGACCAGATCGTCGTCCCGATCGCCTCCGGCTCCCAGCTCACGAAGATCGACAAGGGGCTGCGGGAGCTGATCGAGCTCGGGCTGGTCGAGGACCGGCCGTACAAGATCTTCGGCGCGCAGGCCGAGGGCTGCTCCCCGGTGTCCACCGCCTTCAAGGCCGGCCACGACGTGGTGCGCCCGCAGAAGCCGAACACCATCGCCAAGTCCCTCGCCATCGGCAACCCGGCCGACGGCCCGTACGTCCTCGACATCGCGCGCCGCACGGGCGGCGCGGTGGAGGACGTCACCGACGAGCAGGTCGTGGACGCGATCAGGCTGCTCGCCCGGACCGAGGGCATCTTCGCCGAGACCGCCGGCGGTGTGACCGTGGGCGTGACGCGCAAGCTGATCGAGAACGGCGTCCTGGACCCGGCGAAGACGACCGTCGTCCTCAACACCGGCGACGGCCTGAAGACCCTCGACGCGGTGGCCGGCACCGGACCGACCGCGACGATCCGGCCCACCCTGGACGCCTTCCGCGAGGCCGGCCTCGCCTAGGCCCCCACAGGCCCCAGGCATCAGGGCATCGGTCCAGGCACCAGGGCCTCGGTCCGCGCCCCCGTACGTCATCCCGACCGGAGGATTCCCCCGTGAGCGTCACCGTCCGCATCCCCACCATCCTGCGCACCTACACCGGCGGCCAGGCCGAGGTGACCGCCGAGGGCGCGACCCTCGCCGAGGTCATCGCCGACCTGGAGAAGAACCACACCGGCATCGCCGCCCGCGTCCTGGACGACCAGGGCAAGCTGCGCCGCTTCGTGAACGTCTACGTCAACGACGACGACGTCCGCTTCGAGCAGGGCCTTCAGACGGCCACCCCCGACGGGGCGGGCGTGTCCATCATCCCGGCGGTCGCCGGCGGCTGACCGGGACCCGCCGCCTCCGGTGGCGGCGACCGCCCGGCGTTCTTCCCGTTGCCCCCTCCGCGAGAGAAGCGGAGGGGGCAATTCCGTGTGATTGAGCGCGGTACAGTTGGGGAACGCGGTGCTGATCTTCCGGTGAGGAGCCCCGGATTCCTGCCGCCCGCCCGACAAGATGTAGCCAAAATGTGGGCGTCCTTTGCGGCTTTCGTGCCTTATGTGCAGCCCGACTTGCCCCGCATTTTACCGAATTCATGCCACATTCCGGACCGCGCGCGTCCGGATTTCTCGTCCGATTGACCTGTTGCAGACGGCAGTTGGGCAGATACATTCGGCCGCGGTCGACGCGTTCCGGCGCACGCCCCCAGTCGTTGGGGGGTGAGGTCTGACCCGGATCCGCGAAGTGTGGATCTGTGCAAGGGCCAGTAATAGGGGAGTTAGGCATGGCTCAGGGCACCGTCAAGTGGTTCAACGCGGAGAAGGGGTACGGCTTCATCGCGGTCGACGGTGGTGCGGATGTTTTCGTCCACTACAGCGCGATCCAGATGGACGGCTACCGCACCCTGGAAGAGGGCCAGCGGGTCGAGTTCGAGATCTCGCAGGGCCAGAAGGGCCCGCAGGCCGACATGGTCCGCGTCTCTGCCTGAACGCGCGGCCGACCGCAAGCGAACGGTCTTCTCCGGAGGGCCCGCACCCGCCACGGGTGCGGGCCCTCCGTCGTGCCCGCCCGCCATGCCCGTCGTGCCCACCCCTCGTGCCCGCCCGTCAGGCTCGTGCCCGCCCGCCGTATCCCGCCACCGCGCCCCGCCCCGCCCCGCCCCGCGCCGCACCGAGCCCGGCACCCCGCCCCGCGTCCGGTACCGCGCCCGGCGCCGGTATGCGCCTGTTCGCGCGCGGCTGAGTACCCCGCCGCTCCCTCGAAGGCGCTTGCACTCACCATGCCCGAGTGCTAATCATTGGCGTTAGCACTCTGAAGGTGAGAGTGACAGCGAAGGACCGGGTCGGTGAGGCCCGCAGGCCGGGTGGGGCAAGGAACCACGAGGCCGGCGAGCCGTCCGTCGCGGGCGCGGGCGCGGTCCGAAGGAATCACCCCCAGTCCTGGAGGGACCACTTCACATGGCCAAGATCATCGCGTTCGACGAGGAGGCGCGGCGCGGCCTCGAGCGCGGCATGAACCAGCTCGCGGACGCCGTCAAGGTGACCCTCGGCCCCAAGGGCCGCAACGTCGTCCTCGAGAAGAAGTGGGGCGCCCCCACGATCACCAACGACGGTGTCTCCATCGCCAAGGAGATCGAGCTCGAGGACCCGTACGAGAAGATCGGCGCCGAGCTGGTCAAGGAAGTCGCCAAGAAGACGGACGACGTCGCCGGTGACGGTACGACCACCGCGACCGTTCTCGCCCAGGCGCTGGTCCGCGAGGGCCTGCGCAACGTGGCCGCCGGCGCCAACCCGATGGCTCTGAAGCGCGGCATCGAGAAGGCCGTCGAGGCCGTCTCCGCCGCCCTGCTGGAGCAGGCGAAGGACGTCGAGACCAAGGAGCAGATCGCCTCCACGGCCTCCATCTCCGCCGCCGACACCCAGATCGGCGAGCTCATCGCCGAGGCCATGGACAAGGTCGGCAAGGAAGGCGTCATCACCGTCGAGGAGTCCCAGACCTTCGGTCTGGAGCTGGAGCTCACCGAGGGTATGCGCTTCGACAAGGGCTACATCTCGGCGTACTTCGCCACCGACATGGAGCGTATGGAGGCCGTCCTCGACGACCCGTACATCCTGATCGCCAACTCCAAGATCTCCTCCGTCAAGGACCTGCTCCCGCTCCTGGAGAAGGTCATGCAGTCGGGCAAGCCGCTGCTGATCATCGCCGAGGACGTCGAGGGCGAGGCCCTGTCGACCCTGGTCGTCAACAAGATCCGCGGCACCTTCAAGTCCGTCGCCGTCAAGGCCCCGGGCTTCGGCGACCGCCGCAAGGCCATGCTCGGCGACATCGCCATCCTCACGGGCGGCGAGGTCATCTCCGAGGAGGTCGGCCTCAAGCTGGAGAACGCCACCCTCGACCTGCTGGGCAAGGCCCGCAAGGTGGTCATCACCAAGGACGAGACCACCATCGTCGACGGTGCCGGCTCCGCCGACCAGGTCCAGGGCCGCGTGAACCAGATCCGCGCCGAGATCGAGAACAGCGACTCCGACTACGACCGCGAGAAGCTCCAGGAGCGCCTGGCCAAGCTCGCGGGCGGCGTGGCCGTCATCAAGGCCGGTGCCGCCACCGAGGTCGAGCTCAAGGAGCGCAAGCACCGCATCGAGGACGCCGTCCGCAACGCGAAGGCGGCCGTCGAGGAGGGCATCGTCGCCGGTGGTGGCGTGGCCCTGCTCCAGGCCTCCCAGGTGTTCGAGAAGCTGGAGCTGGAGGGTGACGAGGCCACCGGTGCCGCCGCTGTGAAGCTGGCCCTGGAGGCCCCGCTGAAGCAGATCGCGGTCAACGCCGGCCTCGAGGGCGGCGTCGTGGTGGAGAAGGTGCGCAACCTGACCCCGGGCCACGGCCTGAACGCCGCGACCGGCGAGTACGTCGACCTGGTCAAGGAAGGCATCATCGACCCGGCGAAGGTGACCCGTTCCGCGCTGCAGAACGCCGCCTCCATCGCCGCGCTGTTCCTCACCACCGAGGCCGTCATCGCCGACAAGCCGGAGAAGGCCGCTGCCCCGGCCGGCGGCGGCATGCCGGGCGGTGACATGGACTTCTGATCGATCCCCGATCGATCCGGTCCTTTTCCGAGGGCGGTATCCCCAGTTCCGGCTGGGGGTGCCGCCCTCGGGCGTGCCCGGGATCACAGGGGGCCGGGCGGTGCGGGCGGAATCCGGCCGGGGGAGGGGCGGTTGACGTGGGAGTGCGTTGAATGCACGCGCACATACCTACCGGTACCACCAGCATCGCTTCGAGGAGCCCCCACGTGACCGTCACCGCCTCCGAAGCCGCCTCCCGCGCGGCCGACATCCTCTCCCGTCCGGCCGTCATCAACGGGCTGACCGTCCCGAACCGCATCGCGATGGCGCCGATGACCCGTGAGTTCTCCCCGGGGGGCGTCCCCGGCGAGGACGTCGCCTCGTACTACGGCCGCCGCGCCGCCGCCGGTGTCGGCCTGATCGTCACCGAGGGCACCTACGTCGGCCACCCCTCCGCCGGGCAGAGCGACCGCGTGCCGCGCTTCCACGGCGAGGAGCAGCTCGCGGGCTGGGCGAAGGTCGCCGAGGCGGTGCACGCGGCGGGCGGCACGATCGTGCCGCAGCTGTGGCACATCGGCATGGTCCGCCGCCAGGGCGAGCCGCCCTTCCCCGAGGCCCCGGCCGTCGGCCCCTCCGGCCTGCGCATCGGTGAGAGCGAGCCGACCGGCAAGGCGATGACCCAGCAGGACGTGGACGACGTCATCGGCGCGTTCGCCGAGGCCGCTGCCGCCGCCGAGCGGATCGGCTTCGACGGCGTGGAGATCCACGGCGCCCACGGCTACCTCGTCGACCAGTTCCTGTGGGCGGGCACCAACCGCCGCACCGACGCCTACGGCGGCGACCCGGTCGCCCGCACCAGGTTCGCGGCGGAGATCGTGGCGGCCGTCCGCGAGACCGTCTCCCCGGACTTCCCCGTGATCTTCCGCTACTCGCAGTGGAAGCAGGACGCCTACGACGCCCGCCTCGCCGAGACCCCCGAGGAGCTGGAGGCCATCCTCACCCCGCTCGCGGCGGCCGGTGTGGACGCCTTCCACGCCTCCACCCGCCGCTACTGGCTCCCCGAGTTCGAGGGCTCCGACCTGAACCTGGCCGGCTGGACCAAGAAGCTCACCGGCAAGCAGGCCATCACCGTCGGCTCGGTCGGCCTGAACGGCGACTTCATCGAGGCGTTCCAGGGCCGGGGCGCCGAGCTGGGCGGCCTCGACGACCTGCTGGACCGCCTGGAGCGCGACGAGTTCGACCTGGTCGCGGTCGGCCGCGCCCTGCTCCAGGACCCGCTGTGGGCCCAGAAGGTCCTCGCGGGCCGCTTCGACGAGCTGGCGCCGTACGACCCGTCGTCGCTGCGGACGCTGAGCTGACGCCCAGGACGTCACGGGCCGCCCATCGGCTCGATGCCGGTCCGCACCGGGTTGTTCCACAGGGTTGTCCCACACGGTTGTTCCACACGGTTGTTCCACACGCGCGGCGTGCGGCCGGTGCGGCCGGGGCGGTGAGCTGGGCGTGGTTCCCAGGGCAGGCCCCGGCTCTGGCCGGACCACGTCTCAGCTGCTGCGACCGACCTTGATCACGTAAACGGTGACAGTGCCGTCCTCCGGTCGATACAGCACGCGCCGGCTTCCCACGCGCCTCCGGTAGTAACCGGAGGCGCCCAGGGCGCGGGCTTCCTGAGGGCGGGGGTCGTCGGCGAGCGCCCGTACCGCGGCGGCAGTTGCCTTGGCTCCTACGGGGTCGGTGACGCGAAGCCGGCGGAATTCGCCCATGGCGTGGTGTTCCCACACCACCACATACGTCACGAAGCGGCTTCCCGCCGGTCTTCTTCCTCCAGCTGGGCCATGAAGTCGTCGTGGGACATCGACGGGCCGCCCGGGGTCGCCTCCCGGGCTCGCGCTTCGGCGATGTCGGCCTCGTCACGGAGCCGCTGCAACTCCTCCAGCTCGCTTATCGGGATGAGCGCGGCGGCGGGCTTGCCGTACTCCGTGATCAGGATGTGCTCCTGGCCGTGCCGGACCCTGCCCACCAGCTGGCCGAGCTGGTTGCGGGCTTCCACGAGCGGATACGTGTCCATGCGAAAACTGTACACACCTGCGTGTGTGTTGCGTACGGCGTGCTCATACGAGTGCTCTCTCCCGGCGGTGGGCCATCGCGGCGCGGATCTCGGCCGCGCGGGCGTGGACCGTGGGGGCGGGCAGGGGTGTGCCGGGGTGAGCCGGGGCGGGTTCGCCCCGGCACGCGCTGCACCGGCCGCCGGGCAGGGCCTCCGGGCTCCCCGGAGCGCGGCAGGTCGCGCACTCCAGCAGGCGCAGGGACGGGCGAGGGGCGGGCGGCGGGGGCGGGAGCTTGCTGCTCAGGCGCTTGTGGACCAGGGCGGCCGGGTGGTGGACGGGGGTCGGCAGACCGGCGGTGAGCGCGCGCAGAACGTCCTCCTCCGAGGCGCCCCGCGCGAACCACTCCGCCACCAGCGGGGCGAGCGCCGCGCAGTCGGCCTGCGAGAGGGACAGCGCCGGGGCCGTGCGGCCGAGGGCGGCGAGGAGGATGTGGGCGCGGGAACGGGTGGGACCGGCGGGCCGTTCCGGCGGGGATTCCCGCTGCTCCGGTACGTCGCCGCGGATGAACGCCGCCCACCAGGCGTCGTCCCGCGCGGTGCGGGAGAACCACGTCCGGGTGACCCAGCGGGAGCCGCCGTCGTCCGCCGTCACCCGCTCCCGGCCCCGGCGCAGGTGGCCCGCCTGCTGGAGGCGGTTGAGGGCCGTACCGAGGGCGCACTGCCCGTACGGGAGCTGCTTGGCCAGCGTCTTCACGGAGACGTCGGCCCCCTCGGGGAGCCGGTCCAGGAAGGCGGCGATGGCGGCCTCGCGGGGCGGGAGGTGCGAGAAGTCGTGCGCCGTGCGGGGGAGTTGGTCCGGGGCGGTGCGCTTGCCGTAACCCGGTTTGGCCATCGGGTGCGGGGGCTGCTGCGCGGGCGGGAAGACGGCACTAAGGTTGGCGTCAGCCATGGGGATCGCCTACTTCGATCTCGGTGGTCAGGCCCCCGCAGGTGTTTGCGGCACCGGGCGGGGGCTGTTGCTTGTTGCCCGCACGCTAGAGGCTTGTCACCGTGCGTGGCAAGCCGAACGCGTGAAGTCAACGCGCAGGGTGGGAGGGTGGGTTGAGACCCACCACCCATTCCTTGAAAAGAGGTCTCGGGTCCCGGTTCCCGAAGCTCAGACGGTCTCGTCCTTGAGGTTTCCGACGAATGCCGCCCAGGCGGCGGCCCGGAACACGAGCTTCGGGCCGTGGGGGTTCTTGGAGTCGCGGACGGGGATGACGGTGGGGTGGCCGACGGCTACTTCGAGGCAGTTGTCGCCGCCTCCACCGCTGTAGCTGGACTTGTGCCAGGTGGCCGTGCTCAGGTCGTGGTCAGGCGTGTTCCTCATGGGCGTAATCCTGCGCCAATGCCTCGACCAGGGCCAGGGAGTTCCCCGGTGGCAGCGCGGAGGCTGCGAGGAGTTCGTAGGTGAACTTCATTTGCCTGACGGTGAGAGGGTCGTCTTCCAGTCGGCCGGTGCCGACCCCTTCGAAATAGACCATCGAAGGGGCGTCCTCGAAGTCCATCAGCTTCAAGGCTCCCTTCATCGCTGTGTGCCCGCCCGCGCTGAACGGGAGCACTTGCGTGATCACCCGGCTTCGCCGGGCCAGATCCGCGATGTGGCGTAGTGCTTCCGCCATCACCGCACGGCCTCCTGTCTCCCGTCGCAGCGCCGCCTCGTCAAGCACCACCCACAACAAGGGCTTTGTTGGGTGGTCAAGCAAGCGAGTCCGGGCCATGCGCCCGTCCACCCACTCGTCGATGGTCTCCTCCGGTGCCGTCGGGTCGTACGCACGGTTCACGGCTCGTGCGTACGCGGGTGTCTGGAGCAGTCCAGGAATCAGCATCGGCGCATATTCCCTGATGGCCGTGGCCACCGCCTCCGCCTCGGCTGCTTCGGCAAAGTGCTCCGGATACTTGGACTTCGCCGCAGCCTTGCAGTTCCGCAGGAAGAAGTCGTCCGTCCCCAGGGCTTCGTCCAGCATCCGCGCGTACTCCGGCTGCATCCTCCGCGTACCGGCCTCCAGTTGCCCGATGAACGAGCCGCTGACGAACAGCCGTTGGCCCAGTTCCTCCTGGCTGAGTCCCGCCTTCTCTCTCGCGTGGCGGAGTTCGGCGCCGAGCAGGGCGCGGGGGGAGGAAGAGGGGTCCAGGTCCTTGGGTCCAGGCATGGCAGGCAACTCCCGATCGCACAGCACGGGTTGTTGGGGCACTCCGTATGGCCAGGTTAGGGGCGGGGCAGACACGCTGTGTGGCGATTCGAAAACTCAGCGTGGAGATGGAGGAAAGGTGCGGTCGACCGAGGATGTCGTGGAGTTGCTGCGGAAGGCCCTCGCGGGCGTCGGAGTGGTGCTGCCGTCGCTGGGTGTGGACCCGGTGACCGGTGCGAGCGACGAGCCGTTCGCCCTGGTGGACCTGGGGCGCTGCAACGTGCGGACGGCCGAGCGGCTGGCGTCGGTGCTGCGCGGGGAGCGGCCGGCGGTCGGCACGCCGGTGGTGGACACGCGGGACGGGCGGCTCGGGGAGGTGATGGAGCACCTCGGCAAGGTGGTGCGGTTGCGGCCCGTCGCCGGGGGCGGGGCGTGGGAGTGCCCGGTGGAGTCGGCGGGACCGGCGGCGCCGGAGGAGGTGCTGCGGACCCGGGTGCGGTGGATGAACCGGCAGAGCGCGGGGGCGTGACGTGGTCGTACGGCCGGTCGGCGTGTATACGCGGGCGTATACTGCGAGGGTGTCCGATGCCATGATCCGAGTGCCCGCCGAGGTGCGTGACCGGCTGGCGGTCATCGCCGAGTCGCGGGGAATGTCGATCCGGTCCCTGGTCCAGGAGTTCGCGGAGTCCACGCTGACCGAGGAGGAGCGCCGGGAGCGGGCCGAGCGCACCCGTGCCTATCTCGCCGAGCACTTCGGAGTCGAGGTGACGGACGAGGAGAGCGCGGCGATGGGCCGCAGGCTGCGGGAGGCGTTCGCCCGGCAGCAGGGCACGGCCGCGTGATCCTGCACCACCTCGTCCTCGACGCCCCGACTCTGCTGGCGCTGACGGGGAACCGGCAGGTGTCCGCGCTGGTCCATCGGGCTCACTTCGAGCCGGACGCCCGGCTGTGGGCGCCGGTGCTGTCGGTCCTCGAAGCGGACCGGGAGCGTCCGGGGATCGCCGAGCATGTCGGGCAACTGGAGGTGATCCACACAGTGGATCTGGACTACCCGGCCGTGCTGGCCGTCGCGGGGATGGGCCGTGACGGTGTGCCGCCGGGGGTCGCCGCCGCGATCCATGCCGCCCGGCACCTGCCCGAGTGGGGTGCGGACGCGCTCGTCGCCACGGTGGACCCGGAGGCGTACGAGGGGCGGGGCGTGGCTTTCCTCGACCTGAACCGCTGAACCGGACGGCGGCGAGGCGGTGGTCCCCGGTCTTCGGGCGGGGTGCCGTGCTCAGGCCGCCGGGCGGGCGATGAACGCGACCTCTTCGCCGTCGTTGTCGAGCGCGATGCTCAGGGAGGCGTCCAGCGCCTGCGCCAGCCGGGGCAGCAGGGGCAGGGTGGGGACGGTGTCGGAGCCTTCGACACGGGAGATCTTCGCCTGGGTGAGGCCAGCGCGCTCGGCGAGCTGCGTCTGGGTCAGCCCGAGCTCCGTGCGGCGGTCGTACATGGCCTTGGCGAAGGCCATGGCCAGCCGGATCTCGGCCCGCTCGGCCGCGACCTCCGGGGACTCGGTGAACCCTTCGGCCGACTGCTTCTCTCGTGCCGGCCTCCAGCGGGTGTGATTCATCGTGCGTCTCCTTCCTCGCCGCGGCGGTACGTCACGTGGGCCGGTCCGTGCCGATCGGCGCGCACTGTACGGGCGGCCACCGCGGGGCCGTGGGGCCCGGGCGGTGTCAACCGGCGTTGCTTTCCCCGCTCTCCCAGCGCAGCAGGTCCCCCGGCTGGCAGTCGAGGGCCTCGCAGAGGGCGGCGAGGGTGGTGAAGCGGACCGCCTTGGCGCGGCCGTTCTTGAGGACGGCGAGGTTGGCGGGGGTGATGCCGACGCGTTCGGCGAGCTCGCCGACGGACATCTTCCGTCTGGCCAGCATCACGTCGATGTCGACGACGATCGGCATCAGATCACCCCGTCCAGTTCCGCCTCCATGCGCGCCGCCTCGGTGTCGCGGGCGACGGCTTGGGCGAGCAGGGCCCGCAGGACGAGCACGACGAGCGCGACCCCGAGGATCGCCAGCACCACCCCGCAGATCAGCAGGACGATACCGGGGGCGACGGCCTCACCCGGCGCGAGGGCGACCGCGAACGCGAACACCACCAGGGCCGCCGCCACGAAGGCGCCGATGACGACGTCCACGTACCGGAAGGCGGCGGGGGAGAACACCGTGCCGCGGCGGGCCATCGTCACCAGGCGCCACACGCAGACCAGGACGACCTGGGCCGTCACCACGCCCAGGACGACGATCGTGAGGTAGGCGGCGGGCGGGTAGGGGAGGTCGGACTCGACCCCGTCGAGGTCGGCGCCCAGCAGCGGCACCATCACCGCCTGCACGAACACCGACCCGGCGAGCAGTGCCACGAGCACGGCCCGCAGCGCCAGCACCGTCAGTTTTCCCATCGCCCTCACTCCAGCTGTCGTTCTATCGAATAGCAATGGGAATCTATCGAAATTCGATAGGAGACGCCAGGGGGGAGGGCGGAGGGAGGACAGGAGGAGGGCAGGGGGAGGGGAGAGTGACGGGCGTCACTCCGATCCGTGTCACATCTCGCCGGGCCGTTCCGTCGTAGGGGTGTAGCGCTACCGAGAACGACACAGACACCAGAGGAAACGGCAGAGGAGCCAGGCATGGAAGCCCGTTTGAACGTCTTCGCCAGCCCGACCGCGCGGACCTTCCTGAAGCACATCGTCACGGCGGGGCGCGCGCTCCAGGCCACCGGCGTGCCGGCCGCGACGCAGGAGCTGGTGAACATCCGCGCGAGCCAGATCAACGGATGCGCCGGCTGCCTGGACATGCACACCAAGGACGCCGCCGCGGCCGGTGAGAGCGCGGTGCGCATCAACCTGGTCGCGACCTGGCGGGAGGCCACGGTCTACACCGAGGCCGAGCGCGCTGCGCTGGAGCTGACGGAGCACGGGACCCGCCTCGCGGACGGGGCCGGGGTCCCGGACGAGGTCTGGGCGAACGCCGCCAAGCACTACGACGAGGAGCAGCTCGTCGCCCTGGTGGCCCAGATCGCCCTGATCAACACCTTCAACCGGCTGAACGTCATCACCCGGCAGCCCGCCGGCGACTACCAGCCCGGCCAGTACGCCAACTTCGCCTAGCCCAGCGGCTCCGCGTCCGCGCGGTCCATGCGGACCGGCGTCCCCCACACCCGCAGCACCTCGTAGTCCGTGAACTCGTGCACGAGGCGGTAGGCCGTGGCGGGGCGCGGTCCGCGCAGCTGGGCGGCGATGTACAGCTCGGCCTCGCGCCGGTCGCGGCGCGGGGTGCCGCACAGCTGCCACGCCTGCCCGTTCCACGCCTCCGGCAGCCAGCGCTGCTGGGGCTGGGGGCGGTCGCCGCGCAGGCCGTAGCGGGAGGGGACCGGCTCGGCGGGGCGGGGCCGGGCGGGACCGCCGCCGTACTCGGCGCGGCGGGCGGCGCGGCGGCGGGTCTCGCACAGCAGGCACAGGTCGGGGGCGGCGGTGTCGACCGGGCCGTTCGGATGCTCCGGGCAGCGGGTGGCCGGCGCCGCCGTCGTGACGCTCTCCTCCAGCAGGTCCAGCGCGCGTTTCAGGTCCGCCTTGACCTCGTGCAGCTTGGCGTCCGGAGTGTCGGCGGTGAGGGCCTCGCCGTGCTCACCGAGGAGACGCAGGGCGCGGCCCAGGGCGGTCAGCTGGGCGTGGTTCATGTTCCTCAGGGTCGCACACGGGACTGACAGAGGCGGGGGCCGTCGCCGTACCGCCCAGGCCGAAGCAGTACGTGGCCAGGAACCCGACCGCGTACCCGGTCAGCAGCCCGCCGCCGTACACCGCCGCCGCCACGGCGGGGCCCGCGTCGCCCGCCAGCAGCGGGAACAGGGCCCAGCCGGAGGGGCCGATCGCGGTCGCGCCCACCTCCGTGCCGCGCATCGCGAACGCGCCGACGAAGGCGCCGCCCGCCGCCCCGCCCACGCACGCCGTGAGGAAGGGGCGGCCGAGGGGGAGGGAGACGCCGTAGATCAGTGGTTCGCCGACGCCGAGGAGTCCGGCCGGGAGCGCGGAGCGGATCGTCGTACGGAGGGAGGTGTCGTGGCGCAGGCGGACGTACACCGCCGCTGCGGCGCCGACCTGGCCCGCGCCCGCCATGGCCAGCAGGGGCAGCAGCACGGTGTGGCCCTGCTGCTCGATGAGGGTGGTGTGCAGGGGGATGAGGGCCTGGTGCAGGCCCAGCATGACCAGGGGGAGGAAGAGGCCGCCGAGCAGTAGGCCGGCCAGGACTCCGGTGTGGGTGAGCAGCCAGGTCGACGCCGTGCCGATCGCCGAGGCGACCTGTCCGGCCGCGTACATGAGGGCGTACAGCGTGACCAGGCCGGAGACCAGGACGGTGAGGGTGGGGGTGAGCAGGACGTCGAGGGTGCCGGGGAGGCGGGCGCGGCACCACCTCTCCACGTACGTGCCCAGCAGCGCCGCCGCCAGCGCGCCCAGCACGCCGCCCTGGCCGGGGGTGAGCGCGGAGCCGAACGCCGTCACCTTCGCCACGCCCGGGTAGACCACGACGGCGGCGACCGCGCCGCCCAGCACCGGGGTGCCGCCGAACTCCCGGGCCGTGTTGTGGCCGACGAACACCGCGATCAGCGCCATGAAGGCGGAGGCGAGGGCGGTCAGGGCGGGGGTGAGGGCGGGCAGCCAGCGCAGGTTCGTCAGCAGACCGGCCACACCCGCGAGGATGCCGCAGCCGATCAGAGCGGGGATGAGGGGGACGAAGACGTTCGCGACGCGGCGCAGGGCCGCCTTGGCGGGGGTCGCGTTGCGCTTCTTCTGACGCTCCTTCAGCTCCGCTCCCCGGCGGGCTAGTTCCTCCGCTGTCGGCGTGCCTGGGAGCGGTTGCTCGGGCTCCGTCGCCGGTGTGCCCGGCAGCAGTCGTTCGAACTCCTCCGTCACCCGGCCCACCACTCCGGGGCCGAGCACGATCTGGTACGACTCCCCGTCCTCGACCACGCCGAGGACGGCGGGCAGCGCCCGCAGGGCCGCCTCGTCGACGCGGGCGCGGTCGGCCAGGGCCAGCCGCAGGCGGGTCACGCAGTGGGCGGCGGAGAGGACGTTGGCGGGGCCGCCGACCAGGGGGAGGAGGGCGGCGGCGGTGGCGCGGGGGTCGGTGTGCACGAGACGAGCGTGCGCGGTGGCCGCGCGCGGCGGCCGGTGCGGCGCGCGGAGGGCCGCCGGAGTCCTCCGGAAGGCGGCGGCCGTCGGGTCGGGGACGGTGAGTGTGGTGGGGCTGGTGGGAGTGGCGTGCGCGTCCTGGGCGCCGGGCAGGGCGCGTTCGCCCTGAAGAGGCGCGTGAGGCCCTCGCGGAGTGCGCGACGTTCGGGGAGCGGTCGCGCCCGCGTCCATCACACTATTGTCCCTCGATGCGGTGAATGGGCGTGTCGCTGTCGGTGATGGGGGCATGCCATTTGTGCACGGTCCGTTACGGCCGTTTCTCTCAGGCGTTTCGTCTGATCCTTTCCCTCTCCCCTGCCGGGCGCGACTCGCTCGGCCCGACCCGTCGTGCCCGCAGCCGGGAGCGGTCCCCCCTCAGCAAGGAGACCAGCCATGGCCGACGAGAACATCAGGAAGATCGAAGCGCAGGTCCAGACCGTCCAGGAGGCGGGCGCCGGCACCGACGGCCTGGTGTACCTGTTCATCGCCGGACGCGAGTTCCTGCTCAGGACGCAGGGCAACGACCAGGAACCGGGTTCCCAGACCTTCGTACTGGGCGAGGACTCCAACGTCCTCAACGCCGCCAGCAACGATCCGCGCGATCCGCAGCTCCGCTCCTCGTTCCTGGACCGGTTCCCGCCCTACGTCCGGTTCCGGCCCGTCGACGAGAACGACGTGTGGCACCTGGAACGCGTGGACGTGACCGTGACCTTCGGTGACGGGAGCGCGCCCGGCACCCGCCGCTACCAGGCCCTCGCCGACGAGGGCGGCAAGAAGCGGACCCTGCGCATGGGGACCCGCTACAGCGAGCGGGTCTACCTCACGCCCTCGAACCCCTGACGGACGCCGGGGCGGTGTTCCGTCCGTCCGCTCGGTCCACTCACGGCGCTCACTGCACTCACGGCGCTCATGGCGCTCACTCTGCCCACTCCACTCACTCAGTCCTCCGCCCGGCGCGCGAGCCAAGGAGCACTCCCATGCCCAATCCCCGGCCCATCGACCCCTCCGTACCCCAGCTGATCTCGCAGATCGAGGTGAAGGTCCAGACCGGTACCGACGCCACCGCGGGCACCAACGGCTGGATCTACCTCGGCATCGGCGGCCGCGAGTTCCTGCTGGACACCGAGGCCGACGACTTCGAGCGGCCCGACCCGCCCACCCGCGTCGACACCTTCGTCCTCGGTGACGGCGCCAACGTCAAGAACCCGGACGACAACGACCCGCGCAAGCCCCAGCTCCAGGTCGCCGACCTGGACCGCTACCCGGCCTACCTCAGCTTCGAACCGGCCGACGACAGCGACAACTGGGAGATCGACTGGGTGAACGTGACCCTCACCGCCACCGGCGGCGGCGTGGTGCGCTTCTACGACTACCGCTCCCCGGTCATCACCGACGACTCCGGCCCCAAGCGGAAGCTGTGGCTGGGCACCTACGCCGGCACCCAGTTGTCCCTCGCCTCGGTCTACTGACCCCTCGCCGCGCGAACAGGAGTCCCGCCATGCCCAACCCCCGCCCCATCGACCCCAACGCACCCCAGCTGATCACCCGGATCGAGGTGAAGACGCAGACCGACACCGCCCCCGGCGCCGGTACCGACGGCTGGGTCTTCCTCGGCCTCGGCGGACGCGAGTTCCAGCTCGACACCGCCGAGAACGACTTCGAACCGCCCACCGGCGGCCGGCCCGCCACGGACACGTTCGTCCTCGGTGAGGGCGCCAACGTCCAGAACGCCGCCGGCAACGACCCGCGCGACCCCCAGCTCCAGGTCGCGGACCTGGACCGCCACCCGGTCTACCTCCGCTTCCAGCCCCGCGCGGCCGACGACGACTGGATCCTCGACCGCGTCGACATCGCCGTCACCGGCACCGGCGGCGGAACCGTCCGCTACTACGACTACCAGGCCCTCAAGGACGACACCGGCGCCCCGAAGAAGACGCTGAAGCTCTCCCGGCGCTCCGGCCGCGTGCTGCACCTCTCCTCCCTGTACTGACGACGTCCCGTCACCACGAAAAGAAACAGGAAGAAGCGGCAAGAAACGGAAGGAAACCGCCATGTCCGAACCCACCCCGCCGCCCGCCCCGCCGGTCACCATCCCGGCCCAGGCCATGCTCATCCACAGCGTCACCAACGGCTACCTCATGCCGGACAACACCAACGACAACACCGAGGACGACGAGGTCGAGATCCACCACGCGGACCCGCTGCCCGCCGGCGCGGCCGTCCTGTGGAGGATCACCCGCCTGAGCAGCGGCTACTACCGCATCGGCACCCCCAACGGCCAGCGGTACCTCACCGTGCAGACCGCGGTCGGGTACAACGCCAACGTCCGCATCCGGAGCAGGGCCGAGAACGACTACCGGCAGCACTGGCAGCTCGTCCCCATCGCCGGGCTGAGCGAGACCGGCACGGCCCCCGTACGGGCCCTGGTCGCCCGGGGCAGCAGCTACGCCCTCGGGGTGCGCGACAGCGGGCTC
Organism: Streptomyces sp. NPDC006134; assembly: GCF_040628835.1. Taxonomy (NCBI): domain Bacteria; kingdom Bacillati; phylum Actinomycetota; class Actinomycetes; order Kitasatosporales; family Streptomycetaceae; genus Streptomyces; species Streptomyces sp. NPDC006134. Next base: position 120,104 of record NZ_JBEXTV010000002.1, read on the forward strand.
TCCCTGGGCAGCGAGGTCCGGCTCATCCGCGCCTGGAACAACCAGCCCAGCATCTACCACGCCTGGATGCTCGCCCCCGTCCCGCGGGGCGAAGAGGGCGAGTGACCAAGAGGTCACCACGCCATGCCCCCATCGAGGGGCGACACGTCAACGTCACGTCAACGACACGGCAAGGAGACCGACATGCCCGAACCCCGTCCCTTCGAGGACCCGGTACCGCCCGTCCCGCCGCAGCCGTCCGTCAACATCCCCACGGGCCGGAACGTGTGGATCGACCACCTGGCCAGCTCGCTGCACCTCAACAGCGATGGCTTCCACGGGGCCGCGGACGGACACACGTTCCTGTTCCACGACCGGGACAACACCAACACGCTCGGCGAGATGTGGCAGTTCAAGGCGGCCGGAGACGGCACCTACACCATCACCAACGCCGAGTCGGGCCGCGAGCTGACCCTCGGGGGCTCCGGCCTGAACTACAGGAAGGTCGTCCTCTCCGGCCCCACCTACCCCACCGGCCAGAAGTGGCGCGTGCAGGCGTCGGGCCTGTTCGGCAGCTTCAGCCTGCACCCGGCCGACGACCTCTCGGTCGCCGTCTCCCCGCTCAACAACTCGGACCTGCACCTGTACCTGCTGCCCTTCCAGCAGTACCTGACGCAGTTCTTCAAGGTCGTCGAGCGGAACGTCTGACGGCACCCGCCCCCTCCGACCGGCCGGCCACACCGGGACCCCACGCTGGTGTGGCCGGTCACGCGTGTGCACGTCCCGGTTATTTGCGTTGCCGACCACATATTGGTGGTACGTTTACGTGGTCGGCAACGTAAATGGAGGATGCTGTGGAGAAGCTGTTCACCCCCACCACCGTGGGCCGCCTCAAGCTCGACCACCGGCTGGCCATGGCGCCCATGACCCGCGACCGGGCACGGGCCGACGGCACGCCCACCGGCCTGATGGCCCGGTACTACGCGCAGCGCGCCTCGCTGGGCCTGCTGATCACCGAGGGCACCCAGCCCTCCGAGGACGGCCAGGGCTACCTGCTCACCCCCGGCATCCACACCGAGGACCACGTGGCCGGCTGGCGCCGGGTGGCCGACGCCGTGCACGAGGCGGGCGGGCACCTGTTCATCCAGCTCATGCACACCGGCCGGATGTCCCACCCGGACAACACGCCCCACCACCGCCGGCCGGTCGCCCCCTCGGCGATCGCGCCCGGCGAGCAGATGTTCACCGCCGGCGGCCCGCGGGAGATCCCGGTGCCGCGCGCGCTGACCACCGAGGAGGTGCGGGCCACCGTCGACGACTTCCGCCGGGCCGCCGCCCTCGCGGTGGCCGCCGGTGCCGACGGTGTCGAGATCCACGGCGCCAACGGCTACCTGGTCCACCAGTTCTTCGCGGAGAACGCCAACCGGCGCGCCGACGAGTACGGTGGCGGCATCGAGGGGCGCGCCCGTTTCGGCGTGGAGGTCGCCGCGGCCGTCGCCGCCGAGATCGGCGCGGACCGCACCGGCTTCCGCATCTCGCCCGGCAGCCCCGCGGGCGGTCTGGCCGAGGGCGCGAGCGGCCCCGCGCTCTACCGCCACCTCGTGGCCGAGCTCGCCCGCCTCGACCTGGCCTACCTGCACGTGCTGCACGTCGGGGGCGAGGACCTGCTGCGCGACGTACGGGTCGCCTGGCCGAACGCGCTGCTGGTCAACCGGCCCGGCCGGCCCCGGGAGGCCCTCGCCGCGGACATCGAGGCCGGACTGGCGGACGTCGTACCGGTCGGCTCCTGGGCGCTGGCCAACCCCGACCTCGTGGAGCGGCTGCGGCAGGGCGCGCCCCTGAACGAGCCCGACCCGGCCACCTACTACGGTGGGGACGAGAAGGGGTACACCGACTACCCGACGCTCTCCTGACATCGAGACCACAGGCATGACGGACACGGCATCGGCCGAAGAGGCCACCGACGCGACACAGCAGCCCCTCCAGACCGCGGCCGAGAGGTTCCCGGTGAGCTTCGCGGTGTTCAGCCTCGCCCGCAGACACCGCGCCCTCGCCGCCGAACTGCTCCGCGGAACGGGGCTGTACGTCGGGCAGGAGCTGATGCTGATGCAGCTGTGGGAGCACGACGGCCAGTCGCAGACCAGCCTCGGCAGGACCCTCGGCCTGGACCACTCCACGGTGGCGAAGTCGGTGCGTCGCCTGGAGGAGGCCGGACTCGTCACGCGGGTGCGGTCCGAGCGCGACCGCCGCTCCACGCTGGTCCACCTGACGGAGGCCGGGCGCGGGCTGCGGGCGTCGGTCATGGACGCCTGGGCCCGGCTCGAAGAGGCCACGGTCCAGGGGCTGACGGCGCGGGAGCGCGAACGGTTCGCGGGCCTCGCCCACCGGATCGAGGAGAACCTCGACGCGACCGCCTTGCCGGGTGGCGGGGAAACCGGGTGCTGTTAGGCGGTCGGTCCGGCGTGAGCCGGTGTGCCGGGGGTCCGGCGTGAGCTGGTGTGCCGGGGGTCCGGCGTGAGCTGGTGAGCCGGTGTGCCGGTGGTCCGGCGTGAGCTGGTGAGCCGGTGTGCCGGTGGTCCGGCGTGAGCCGGTGTGCCGGTGGTCCGGCGTGAGCCGGTGTGCCGGTGGTCCGGCCGCGAGACCCGCCTGGACGCCGGTGCCCGTCGACCCGGACCGTGCCTCGGCGCGGCGCGCTTTCGCGCCGTGCCGGGGGCGTGCGGGCCCAGGCCGACGGGAGCGGCCGTGTATCAGCTGTCGGCTATCGACTATCGGCCATCAGCTGGCGTCGTCGACGCCGCCGTTGTCGAGTTCACTCGGGTCGGCGGTGTAGGTGCGGTGGTAGAGCTTGTTGTCGCGGCCACGGGCGAACAGTTCGATGTTGCCGGGCGCGCGGGAGACCGCGGCGAGGTTGTCGTCGGTGTTGCTGATGCCCAGGTCGTTCCACTCGCTCCAGGTCTGGCCGTTCCAGAAGCGGTGCAGGACCTGGTGGTCGCGGCCCTTGGCGAAGACGTCCAGTCGGTCGGGGCCCCAGGTGGCCAGGGCCGGGCCGGAGATGAAGTTGGAGCCGATGTCGTGCCACTTGGACCAGGTGCTGCCGTTGCAGACGCGGTGCCACAGGGTGTTGGTGGCCGCGCCGCGGGCGACGAGGTCCACCCGGCCGCTGCTCCAGGACGCCGCGGCGACGGTGCCCTGGATGGTGCCGCCGATGTTCTTGAGCGGCTGCCAGCCGCTGCCGGTGGCGGTGCCGTGCAGGACCTGGTTGCTGCCGTTGAGGGTGAACATGTCGTAGCGGCCCTCCTGGGAGGAGGCGGCCGCGATGCCGGCCCACGCCGTCCCGGCGTCGTAGGTCTTGGACCAGTCCTTTTCCCAGCCGCTGCCGTCGATGTAGGACCTGCGGTAGACGGACTGGCTGCCGCCGACAACGTAGACGGTGTAGTGCTCCGGCTTGCCGGACAGGATCGCCGGGTCATAGGTCGTCGTCCCGCCCAGGGAGCCCCAGTCACCCCAGCCGCTGCCGTCGGTGTACGACCGGTAGACGATCTCGTTCTTGGTGCCGCGCGCCACCACGGTGATCCGCTCCTTCACCCGTGAGGCCGCGCTGGGGGCCGAGATGATCGTCCCGCCCAGGTCCTTCCAGTCGCTCCACGTACCCATGTGGTCCTCTCCCCTTCGTCGCGCGTCACGCGTCATGTCATGCGTCATGCGTTGTCTGATGCAGTCGGCGGGCCGGTGGACGCCGGCCTCGCCGCTGACAGGCTGCGCCGCCTCTGAGCAGGGGAAACAGTGAGCCCGCTCGAATCACCGGAGAGCGTGGTTCTTGCCCGCTTCCCGCCTGTGGCGGGCAGGAGACCTGCTAAGGGCCCGGCGGGGTGATGGGGTGACGGCGGAATGGTGCGGTGGGGGTGGTGCGGTGGTGCGATGGGGTGGGGGAGCTCAGCCGGCCGCCGCGGCGAGCGCGGCGCGCAGCCGGCCGCCGGAGTCCTCCAGGAGGCGGGCCGCCGACGGGCCGTCGACGTCCGCCAGCAGGATCAGGATGGCGTGCTTGACCTCGCCGTCGGCGGCGGCCAGGGCGCGTTCGATCTCCTCGTCGCCGGCGCCGGTGGCCAGGGCGACGATCCGGCGGGAGCGGGCACGCAGCTTGTCGTTGGAGGCGCGGACGTCGACCATCAGGTTCCCGTAGGTCTTGCCCAGCCGGATCATCGTGATCGTCGAGATCATGTTGAGGACCAGCTTCTGGGCGGTGCCCGCCTTCAGCCGGGTGGAGCCGGTGATCAGCTCCGGGCCGGTGACGACCTCGATGCCGTGCTCGGCCGCCGCCGCGAGGGCGCTGCCCGCGTTGCAGGCCAGGCCGATGGTGAGGGCGCCGAGGGCGCGGGCGTGCTCGACGGCGCCGACCGCGTACGGGGTGCGGCCGGAGGCCGAGACGCCGACCACCGTGTCGTCCGGGGTGAGCGCGAGGGCGTCGAGGTCGGCGCGGGCCAGCTCCCGGGAGTCCTCTGCGCCCTCGACCGGCGTGACCATCGCCTCGGGGCCGCCCGCGATCAGGCCGGTGACCTGGCCGGGGGCGGTGTTGAAGGTGGGCGGGCACTCGGAGGCGTCCAGCACGCCGAGGCGGCCGGCCGTGCCGGCGCCCGCGTAGACCAGCCGGCCGCCGCGCGCCATCCGGGCGGCGACGGCGTCGATGGCGGCGGCGATCTCGGGGAGCCGCGCGGCGACCGCGGCGGGCACGGTGGCGTCCTCGCCGTTCATCAGCCGGGCGATCTCCAGAGTGGGCAGGCGGTCGATGCCGGACAGCTCGGGCCGGAACGCCTCGGTGGCCAGGTGCTCCAACTGGGCGCGCAGATCACCGGGGTGGGAGGGGGAGGGGGAGGTCATGGCGGGGGCGGCTCTCTTCGGTTGCTTTCCGGGAAACGGCGGTGCGGTGCGGTACCGGGTGGCGTGGTGCGGTACCGGGTGGCGTGGTGCGGTACCGGACGGTGCCGGGCGGCCCTGCGGTCTACCCGCGGCGCGTTCCGTGCCGGTGCGCGAGCGCCTCGTACGACGCCGCCAGCGCGGGGCCCGCCGTGTCGTACGTCCGCTGCGCCACCCCCACGAACAGGCAGTCCACGACGAGGAGCTGACTGGTGCGGGAGGACATCGCCGCCGGGCGCAGTTCGGTCTCCCGGGAGGTGGCGGTGGTCAGCACGTGGTCGGCGTACTGCGTGACGGGGCTGTCGGGACGGCCGGTGATCGCGACGGTGGTCGCCCCGTGCTCGAAGGCGACCCGCAGCGGCTCGATGACGTCGCCGGTCGAGCCGGAGTGGGTGATGGCGACGGCCACGTCCCCGGTGCGCAGCTGGACGGCGTTGGTGACGGCCAGGTGCGGATCGCCGGGGGCGTGGGCTATCAGTCCTATGCGCAGGAGCTTCTGGGTGAGGTCCTGGGCGACCAGACCGGAGGCGCCGATGCCGTACACGTCGGTGCGGCGGGCGCCGGCCAGCGCGGTGACGGCCGCGCCGAGCTGGACGGTGTCCAGGCCGGCGGCGGTGTCGGCGAGGGTCTGCTGCTCGTCGTAGGCGAGCTTGGCGACGACGTCGCCGATCGGGTCGTCGACCGCGATGTCGGTGGTGATCGCGGGGGAGCGGCCGGACTGCTGCTGGGCGGCGAGCCCGGCCAGCGCCAGGCGCAGGTCCCGGTAGCCGGGGTAGCCGAGCAGCCGGGCGGTGCGGACGACGGTGGCCTCGCTGGTGCCGGTGCGTGCGGCGAGGCCGGTGACGGTGAGGGCCGCGCAGCCGGCCGGGTCGCCCGCCACGGCCTCGGCGACGCGCTGCATCGAGCGGGTCATCGAGGGGGCCAGCGTGCGCACCTTGGCCACGAGCGCGGCGGGCACGGGATGCGCGGGATGCGCGGGAGGAGCGGGAGGCGCGGGAGGCGCGGGAGGAGAGGGATGCGCGGGAGGCGCGGGATGCGCGAAAGTTTCCTTCACCTTCTCGGTCACCTGTGAAAGATATTTTCGGTTCGGCGCCGGGGTCAAGAGTGCGCACAATGGGTGCATGGACCCCATCAGCCCCCTGGAGCAGGCGTTGCACGCGGCGCGCGCCCTCGTGCTCGCCGACCTGGTCGCGGGCGAGGTCGCCGAGGCGGACGTGGTGTCCCTCGTCGAGGACTCCGTCGCCCAGCGGCGCTGGTGGGTCGAACAGTGGCCGGACGGCGTCGAGTACGTCGCCGGCCTGGTCGCCCAGGACGTGCAGGACGCCCTGCTGGAGCGGTACGGCCGCTGGCCGCTGTGCCCGGTGTGCGGCTCCGGCGACCCGCACGCCCTGGACGTCGAGCCCGAACTCGGGCCCGATCCGCACTGGGTGTGCGCCAAGGCGGGCGTGAAGGTCGCCGCGGTCGGCTCGCTGGGCACCGCCACCGGCACGACGCCGACCTCGTGAGGTTCCCTGTGCCGGTCCTCGTGAGGTTCTCTGTGCCGGTCCTCGTGAGGTGCCCTGTGCCGGTCCTCGTGAGGCCCCTCGCGCCGGTCCTCGTGACGGGACCCGTCACGAGTCCCGTCACGAGTCCCGTGACGGGTCCCGTGACGGACTCCGCCCCGGCGAGCGCGCCATGACCGTCTACATCGACCCGCCCGCGTGGCCGGGCCACGGCCGGATGTGGTCGCACCTCGTCAGCGACGTCTCCTACGAGGAGCTGCACGCGTTCGCCGCGCGGCTCGGCGTCCCCCGGCGGGCCTTCGACCGCGACCACTACGACATCCCGGCCCACCGCTACGCCGACGCGGTGCGCGCCGGTGCCGTCGAGACCGGCAGCCGCGAGGTGGTGCGGCTGCTGCGCGCCGCCGGGCTGCGGCGGCCCAAGCGGCGGGATCAGCCGCGCAGTTCGTAGGCGGGTTCCTCCCCGTCCGCGGCGACCCGGGTGAAACCGGCGCGGGCGAGGACGCGCTGGGAGGCGGTGTTGCCGGGCTCGGTCCTCGCGAACACGCTCGTCACGTCCTCGCGGGCCAGCGCCCACGCCGACAGCGCGCGCAGCGCCTCGGTGGCGAAGCCGTGGCCGCGGGCGGCCTCGACGAGGTCGTAACCGATCTCCACGCGGCCGTCCTCGTCCGGCGGGCCGTGGAAGCCCATCGCACCGACCGCCCGGTCGTCCTCCCGCCGGACCAGCGCGAACATCCCCCACTCCGGCCGCAGCAGGCCCTCCTCGTACTGCTTCACCATGATCCCGGCGCCCTCGCGGGTGCCCTCGAACGGCCCGTCCCCCGCCCACGTGAACCCGCCGTCCCCGCCCACGGCCAGATCCGCGGCGGACGCGGGGGTGATGCCTTCGAGGGTGAGCCGGTCGCCGCCGATCACCAGGTTGTTGTGCCAGCGCCACTCGGTGACCGGGGCGCGGCCGGGCAGCTCGCCGCGGCCGGTCGCCCACAGCAGGGTGGGCCAGGGGGCGGGGCCGGGCCGGACGTCGGGGAAGATCCGGGTCAGGACGTAGGAGACCGTCTCGGCGGGCGGCTCGTAGTCCAGCCCGAGGCCGTGGGCGATGTCGTGGGTGTGCAGCAGTACCTCGGCGATGCCCATGGCGGCGAAGCCCTCGCGGTTCGCGCTGCGGAAGGGGTACGAGTGGAAGGCGCGGACGTCGCGCGGGGTGGTGCGGACGGTGGCGGAGAGCAGGCCGCCCATCGCCTCGATCACCCGTAGCGCGCCCTCGTTGCCGGTGCCCTCCTCCAAGCTGATCTCGAAGGGGACGTAACCGTCGGCCGCCCGTCCGGTGAGCTGGCCCGCGTAGCCGACGAGACACTCCGCGATGTGCACCGCCGTCATGCGGCAGCTCCACTCCAGCCCCCGGGCCCGCACCTGCTCCCAGTCCCGGTCCGTCGCCGTCCGCAGCAGCGCCACGGCGCTCGCGACGGCCTCGTCCACCCGTTCCCCGCCCGTGTTCCGCATATGCGGCAGGCTACGGGGTGGTGCGGTCGCCGGGCGACGGGTTATCGGGTGATGCCCGGCTCCGGGCACGGGTGTTCACGGTGCGGCCCGCCGTGGCACGATCACGCTGTGAGCAGCAGAGGCCACGGCGACGGCGACGGCAGCGGCAGCGGCAGCGGCCGTCCGGCTGGTGACGGTGACCAGCGTCTGCGCGACCTGGCGCTGCTGCGCCGCGTCCGCGACCGGATCGACCGGGAGTACGCCCAGCCGCTGGACGTCGAGGCGCTCGCCCGCGGCGTGCACATGTCGGCCGGGCACCTCAGCCGCGCGTTCAAGGCCGCCTTCGGCGAGTCGCCGTACAGCTATCTGATGACGCGGCGCATCGAGCGGGCGATGACGCTGCTGCGCCGCGGCGACCTCAGCGTCACCGAGGTCTGCTTCGCGGTCGGCTGCTCCTCGCTGGGCACCTTCAGCACGCGCTTCAGCGAACTGGTCGGCGTACCGCCCAGCGTCTACAAGCGCGAGGCGGCCCGTACGACGGCGGGGATGCCGCCGTGCGTGGCGAAACAGGTGACCAGGCCGGTCAGGGACACGGGCGACCGGAACGGCCGGGGACAGGGCTGACCGGGCCGTTCCGGTCGACCGCGTCCCTGACCGGCGCCCGGCGAGGGATCAGGGCAGAGCCAGCAGGTCCAGTTCGGCGGTGAGGTTGTAGCGGGCGGTCGCCTCCCACTTCTCCCGGCCGTACGGCGTCCTGAACAGCCGTGGCAGGTCCAGCAGGTGGCGCAGTACGGCGGCGCGGCCCTCGCGGAAGGCGTCGCCCGGCACGAAGTGGTACTCCTCGCGGACGGCCGCGGTGTAGGCGGCGTACGCCGACGGCGGCGCGGCGAGGATCGCCAGGTCCGCGTCGCACAGCACCTCGCCGTCGCGGTCGCCGTCGGCCGGGTCGTGGGTGACGGTGAGCCGGACCAGGCGGGCGACCTCGGCCGTCTTCGCCCCGGACACCCCGGCCTCGGGCAGGGCGCGCTCGGCCAGGCGGGCCGACCGCTCCTCGTTCTCGGAGCGGTCGGGCAGATAGACGGCGTCGTGGAACCACGCGGCCAGCCGGACCACGTCCGGGTCGGCCGCGTACTCCTCCAGCACGTCGACGTGGTCCAGGACCGCGGTGAGGTGGGTGAGCGTGTGGTACCGGCGCTGCGGCTCCCGCCAGCGGGCGAGCAGGTTCTCGGCGTACGGCGCCGGGTCGGGGCCGGAGCCGGGACCGGTGCCCCGGGCTCCTTCCAGGGCGCGGGCGAAGCGGGAGCGCAGGGCGTCGAGATCGGCCATGCGCCCATTGTCTCCGTCGTTCCGTTCTCCCGTAGTCCTGTAGTCCCGTTCTCCCTCCCGTAGTTCCGTTCTCCCGGTTCTCCCGTAGTTCCGTTCTCCCGTTCTCCCGCAGTCCCGTAGCCCTGTAGTCCGGTTGTTCCGTGACGGGGCCCGCGCCCGCCCCTAGCGTGGGACTCATGACGACACCTGCCGATCTGCCCGACGTCCGTGACCCCGAGCTGCCCGGGCGGCTCCTGACCACCGAGCGGGACGCGCTCGTGCCGCTGCTGCGCTCCCGGAAGGACGAGGATTTCGCGCTGCCGGTGGCGGCCTGTCCCGGCTGGACGGTGCGGGATGTGCTCGCGCACTGCTCGTCCGCGCTGGTCCGGGTGGTGGAGGGGCGTCTGGGGGAGGGCGTCTTCTCCCCCGAGTCGAACGACCGCGACATCGCCGAACGCGCCGGCTGGACGAACGCACAGGTCGTCGACGAGCTGGAGCGCGCCATGACCGAGGCGGGCCCGGTGATCGCCCGCTCGGACGGCGGCCTGGACTCGGTCGCGCTGGGCGAGTGGGTGCACGCCGGTGACGTGCGCGAGGCCCTCGGGGAGCCGGGGGCGTACGCGGGGCCCGGCCTGCCGGACGCACTCACGCTGCTCGCCGTCGTCACCCGCGACCGCGGCGGCGTCCCGCTCCATGCCGACCTCGACGACGTGGACGAGCCGCTGAAGCTGGGCGAGGCGAGCGGTGAGCGGCCCCCGGGGCGTTTCATCGGCGACGCCGCCACGCTCGTACGGCTGTGCATGGGCCGGCCGGTGGACGGGGCCGCGTACGAGCTGGCGGGGGTGGAGGAGCGGGAGCTGAACATCCTCGGGTGAGACAGGGTCCCGTGTGATCCGGGGCCCGGGAGGCCCGGGGGCGTAGTCTTGGACCAGATTGGACTAGACCTGTAGCCGCCGACGTATCCGACGAATGGGGTCCCATGAGCAAGCGTGCAGTCCTGGAGGTGATCGCCCTCGACGCCGAGGACGCGGTCGCCGCCCAGGCCGGAGGCGCGGACCGCCTCGAACTGGTCACCGACATGGCCGCCGACGGGCTCACCCCGCCGGCCCGGACCGTGGCCGCGATCCGGGCGGCCGTCGACATCGACGCCCGGGTGATGCTGCGGCTCGCGGACGGGTTCGCCGCCGGGGACGTGGAGCGGCTGGTGCGGGTGGCCGGGGAGATGCGGGAGGCCGGTGCGGACCAGTTCGTGCTCGGGTTCCTCGACCCGCACGGCGGTGTGGACCTCGCGGCGGTGGAGCGGGTCGTCGCGGTGCTGGACGGCTGCCGGTGGACGTTCCACCGGGCGATCGACCGGGCCGCCGACCGCGACGCCCTGCGCAAGCAGCTCGCCGACCTGCCGGGACTGGACGCCTACCTGACGGCCGGGGCGGCCGGCGGGGTCGACGAGGGGCTCACGACGCTGTGCGCGGAGGCCCGGCGGCGCGGTGAGCCCGGGTACGAACCGCAGCTCATGGTGGGCGGCGGACTGCGGCTGGACCACGTCCCGACGCTGCGGGACGCCGGCGTCGACGCCTTCCACATCGGCGGGGCGGCCCGCCCGGACGGCTGGACGGGGCCCGTGACGGCACAGGCGGTCGCCCGCTGGCGGCAGGCCCTCGACGGCTGACCGGCCCGCGCCGACGGCCGGTGCCGCAGGGGCGTCGGCCGGGCGACCGTCGGTCGAGCGGCGCCGCCGGTGGCCCCTCCGGGGACGGCGGCTACGCCAGCTGCGGCGGCAGCGGGGCCGCGTGGGTGACGATCAGGCCGGACACCGCCCGGGTCAGCGCCACGTACAGGCGGCGCAGGCCCGTGCGCTCGTCCGGCTCGCCGTCCACCACGGCCTGCGGCTCGTCCAGCACGACGTAGTCGTACTCCAGACCTTTGGCCAGCGATGCCGGGACCAGCGTCAGCCGGGTCTCCCGCGTCGTCTCCTCACCGGGGCCGAGGTGGCCGATCCCCGCCGCCGTGAGGGCCTCGGCCAGGCCGGGGACCCGGGCGTCGGCGGCGATCAGGCCGACGGAGCCCTCGCGGCGCAGCAGCTCCCGGCAGGCGTCGATCACGTCGGCGGTCCCGCCGGCCGGGCGGACCTCGAAGAAGCCCGGGTTCTCGCGGACCGACCGTACCGGCGTCAGGCCCGGCGCGATGTGCGGCAGCAGCCGGGACGCGTAGGCGATGACGTCCGTCGGCACGCGGAAACCGGCCGTCAGCTCCTCGACCACCGCGTCGTCCTTGCCCAGATGCGCCAGCGCCTCCCGCCAGCCGCGCGTCGCCCACGGCGTGGTGCCCTGCGCCAGGTCGCCGAGGACGGTCGCCGAGCCGGTGGTGCAGCGGCGGCCCACCGCCCGGTACTGCATGGGGGACAGGTCCTGCGCCTCGTCCAGGACGACGTGGCCGAGGGAGTGGGTGCGCTCGATCAGGTCGGCGGCCTCGTCGATCAGCACGGCGTCCGCGGGCGACCACTTCGCCGACTTCACCGACCGGGCGGGCTTCGCCCACAGGATCGCCTTCTGCTCCTCCGCGGTGAGGATTCCGTCGGCGTGTACGGCGAGGAAGTCCGCGTCCGTCAGCAGCCGCAGCACGAGTTTCGCCGGGTCGACGGCCGGCCAGATCTCCTTCACCGCCGCCTTGACCGCGGCGGTGCGGGCCACCGCGTTCTGCACCCGGTCGTCCGGCGCCTCGCCCGCCCGCTCCATCTGCACCAGCACGGCGTGCGCGATCCGCTGCGGCAGGGCCTCGCGGGCGGCGCCGTAGCGGATGCCGCGCTCCAGCAGCTCCCGGACGATCTCCTCGACCTCGTACGCCGGAACCCGCCAGCGGCGCGAGCCGCGCACGACCACGACCGTCTCGGTGGGCATCGTCACATGCGCGTAGAGGGCCCGGCGCAGCACCTCCGCCATCCGGGCGTCCCCCTTGACGGTCGCGGCGCCCGCGTCGTCCGTGCCCCGCACCTCGACGTGCGCGACGAGGTCGTCGACCGTGGCCTGCTGGACCGTCAGCTCGCCCAGCGCGGGCAGGACCTGCTCGATGTAGTGGAGGAAGGAGCGGTTCGGCCCGATGACGAGGGTGCCGGTGCGGGCCAGCCGCTCGCGGTGGGCGTAGAGCAGATAGGCGACCCGGTGCAGGCCGACGGCCGTCTTCCCGGTGCCGGGGCCTCCCTGCACGCACACCGTGCCCGACAGCCCCGAGCGGACGATCTCGTCCTGCTCGGGCTGGATGGTCGCCACGATGTCCCGCATCGGGCCGACGCGGGGCCGCTCGATCTCCTGCTGGAGCAGCTTGCTGACAGCCGCCGCCTCGGCCGGGTCGGACAGGTGCTCGTCCTCGTACGCCGTGAGGTCGCCGCCGGTGTAGCCGAAGCGGCGGCGCAGCGCGATGTCCATCGGGTCCTTCTTGGACGCCCGGTAGAACGGCTGCGCGACCGGCGCACGCCAGTCGATCACCATGGGGTCGCCGTCGGCGTCGTGCACATGGCGGCGCCCGATGTGCAGTGTCTGATAAGCGGTCTCCGGCTGCGGGCGCTCCCCTTCCGCTCCCTCGGCCTGGTCGACACCGGGGGCGTGCAGGTAGTCGAGCCGGCCGAAGAACAGCGGGGTGTCGCTGAGGTCGGCCAGCGCCTTGACGCGTTCCGCGATCTGCCGCTCCAGGACCTGGGCGTTGACCCAGTTCGCGGCGACGTCGCGGAGGTCGAGGGACTCGACGTCCGCCCGCATCGCGCGCAGGGCGGCGCGGGACGCGGCGAGGTGGGCGCGCTCGCGGGACAGGGGGTCGTCGTCGGCGGGAGCGGGCGGTGCGGACGGCATGGCTGACGTGGACGGCATGGCTGGCGTGGACGGCGTGGACAAGGGGGTGCCTCCGGAAGACCTGCTGCTGCGTGAGGGGCCGCGTCGGCTCGGGACGCGTCGATACCGGCCGGTTTCCGTCCGGACGGCGGCACTCCGGGAGGGAGGCGGGGCAAGAGCGGAGATTGTAGGGGAGCGAGGGAGGCGGAGGCCAACGGTTTTCCAACCCCCCCCGCGGGCCCCGCTGGCTCCGCGCATCCCCTGGGGTGGGCTTGCCCACGGCTACCGGCGGCGCCGCCCGGTTCGGAGCACGCTCCGGCTCCCGACCGTGTACGGCCGGTCGACGGCGTCGACTGCGGCCAGGTCGCCACCGAGCGCAGGAGCAGGGTCCCGGACGACCGCTGGCGCAGCCACGGACGGATGGCGGACCGGTTGTCAGTCTGGGGCGGCGGGGCCGCGGTAGGGGAGGGTCTGGCTGTAGACGACGTTCGTGGTGGTGCTGCCGAAGCCGGCGAGTTCGTCCATGAGCGTCTCCAGGTGTTCCATGGAGGTCGCGGCCACCTTCAGGGTGTAGCAGTCGTTGCCGGTAGTGCGCAGGCACTCCAGGATTTCACGGCGTTCAGCGAGGAGGCGGCGCAGCGGTTCGTGGCGGTTGCCCGGATATTTGAGGCGGACGACGGCGAGGACGGGGTAGCCGACCTTGGCCAGGTCGATCTCGGCACGGTAGCCCGTGATGATGCCCGAGGCCTCCAGATTGCGGACGCGTTCGGTGGTGGCCGACGGGCTGAGGTTCACGCGGCGGCCCAGTTCGCTGAAGGAGATGCGGGCCTCCCGTTGCAGCTGTTCGATGATCGCCCAGTCGACGTGGTCAAGATTCCCGGCCATGCGGCGAAAGTACCAGCAAAATCACGGCGAAGTAGCAGCTGCGCAGGGAGGTTTCGCTTCCGTGCGTCATGATCGCCGGGATAGCCTCGGGCCATGCAACTCGGCGTCAACGTACCGAACTTCGGCCCGGGGACCGATCCCGGCATCCTGCGTGAATGGGCGCGGCTCGCGGAGGGCCTCGGTTTCGGCGCCCTCATGGTGTCGGACCATGTGGCGGTCACCCCGGACGTGGCCGAGCGGTACCCGGAGCCGTTCTACGAGCCGTTCACCACCCTGTCGTGGCTGGCCGGTCTCACCACCACGGTGCGGCTGGGCACGACCGTGCTCGTCCTGCCGTACCGGCATCCCCTGTTGGTGGCCCGCATGGCTGCCAACCTCCACCAACTGAGCGGCGGTCGCTTCGTCCTCGGGGTGGGTGTCGGCTGGGCCCGGCAGGAATTCGAGGCGCTGGGCGTGCCGTTCACCGCGCGTGGCCGGCTGACGGACGAGTGTCTTGGCGTCCTCCGGGGGGCCGGGGACCGCCAGGAGGGCAAAGTTCCGGTCTGGATCGGCGGCCACAGCGAGGCGGCCCTGCGGCGCGCCGTGAGGTTCGGTGACGCCTGGCACCCGCTGCGGCTCTCCCTCCCCAGCATGCGCGCGGTCCTGCGACGGCACGCGCTGCCGGGGTTCGCGCCCCGCATCGCCCTGCGCGTCACCAGCGCACCGGTCGACGCCTCCGACCGGCCCGCCGGCGTCGGCACCGTCGAACAGATCCTCGACGACCTCGACCAGTTGCGCCTGCTGGGCGCGGACACCGTCGTACTCGATCCCTACCACGGAGACCCGAACGAGACCCGTCGGCCCGACGCGGCATGGCGGGCACTCACCACCGTGGCCACCCACTGGAGCACTCGATCATGATCACCCCGGCCGATGAGGCCCTTCTGCGGCGTGCCATCGGCATCGCCGCCCACGCGGTCTCCCTGGGCGACGCGCCGTACGGTTCCCTTCTGGCCGGACCGGACGGCACCGTGCTCGCGGAAGCCCACAACACGGTCCGGCGGGACAACGACATCACCGCCCACCCGGAACTGAAACTCGCCCGCTGGGCGGCCCGCGAACTCGACCCGGACACGGCTGCCCGTACCACCCTGTACACCAGCTGCCAGCCGTGCGGCATGTGTGACGGCGGCATCGTCCGCTCTGGCATCGGCCGGGTCGTCTACGCGCTGTCGACCGAGCAACTCGTCGCGCTCAACCCGTCGTCGGGCGCCTGGCCGACGGTGCCCCACGACGGTCCGGCCCTCCACGACGAGGCGCGCGACCCCGTAGCGGCCTATTACCGGCCCGCCCGATGACGTACGCGATGCCGGCCTGCTGATGTACACGGCCCTCGGCACCCTCGCCCAGGGGGCGGCGTCTCCACCCTGAGGGGCACCCCAGGGCCATCGGTCCCCCCGGAGTCGTACGCGTCGGGGGCCCGGATTCGCCCCGCAGACCGATGCCCGCGTTGTGCCCGAAACACCACTATGGAGACATGAGCGCCGTAACCATCTCCCCCGCCCCGGCACCGGGCCGCGTGCCCGGTGCCACGGCCGCGGCCGACGGCCGGCGGCACCGTCTCGGCGACGCCCTGCGCGCCGTGCGCGTGTTCGCGGGCGCCGCCTTCGACGTCGTCATCCTCGGCGAGTGCGGCGAATACGGCGAGCACGGCGAGGAAGCGGGCGTGCGCCGCAGGTGAGCGAACGGGTCACGACGTGACCCGCCGGGCTCTTCGCGCGGCGTGCCCCTCCCCATCTCCCTCGGGCCATCTCCCTCGGGCCCGCTTCCTCGCCCCGGCCCCTCGGCTCCCCGGGCCCTCAGCCCCTCGGCTCCCCGGGCCCTCGGCCTCTCGGCTTCCCGGGCCCTCGGCCTCTCGGCTTCCCGGGCCCTCGGCCTCTCGGCTTCCCGGGCCCTCAGCCCCTGGACTCCCCGGGCCTTCGGCTCCCCGGCCCCTCAGGTCTCCGCCAGCAGCTCGTCCGCGTCCATGATCCGGTAGGCGTACCCCTGCTCCGCCAGGAAGCGCTGGCGGTGGGCGGCGAAGTCCTGGTCGATGGTGTCGCGGGCGACCACCGAGTAGAAGTGCGCCTGGTGGCCGTCGGCCTTCGGCCGCAGCACCCGCCCCAGGCGCTGCGCCTCCTCCTGGCGGGAGCCGAAGGTGCCCGACACCTGGATGGCGACCGTCGCCTCCGGCAGGTCGATGGAGAAGTTGGCGACCTTGGAGACGACGAGGACGTTGATCTCGCCCTGCCGGAAGGCGTCGAAGAGCTTCTCGCGCTGCGCGTTGGACGTCTCGCCCTTGATCACCGGCGCGCCCAGGTGCTCGCCCAGCTCGTCGAGCTGGTCGATGTACTGGCCGATGACGAGGACCTGCTGCCCGGCGAACCGCCGGACGATCGCCTCCGTCACCTTCCGCTTGGTCGCGGTGGTCGCGCAGAAGCGGTACTTCTCCTCGGCCTCGGCGGTGGCGTACGCCAGCCGCTCGGAGTCGGTGAGGTTGACCCGGACCTCCACGCAGTCGGCGGGCGCGATGTAGCCCTGCGCCTCGATCTCCTTCCACGGCGCGTCGAACCGCTTCGGGCCGATGAGCGAGAACACGTCCGACTCGCGGCCGTCCTCACGCACCAGGGTCGCCGTCAGGCCCAGCCGCCGCCGCGCCTGGAGGTCGGCGGTGAACTTGAACACCGGCGCGGGCAGCAGGTGCACCTCGTCGTAGACGATCAGGCCCCAGTCGCGGGAGTCGAACAGCTCCAGGTGCGGGTAGACGCCCTTCCGCTTCGTCGTCAGCACCTGGTACGTGGCGATGGTGACGGGCCGGATCTCCTTCTTCGTGCCGCTGTACTCGCCGATCTCGTCCTCGGTCAGCGAGGTCCGCTTCACCAGCTCGTGCTTCCACTGCCGGGCCGAGACCGTGTTGGTGACCAGGATCAGCGTGGTCGACTTCGCCTGGGCCATCGACCCGGCGCCGACCAGCGTCTTGCCCGCGCCGCACGGCAGCACGACCACACCGCTCCCGCCGTGCCAGAAGTTCTCCACCGCCTGCTTCTGGTAGGGCCGCAGCGCCCAGCCGTCCTCGCGCAGCTCGATCGGGTGCGCCTCGCCGTCGACGTACCCGGCGAGGTCCTCGGCGGGCCAGCCCAGCTTCAGCAGCACCTGCTTGATCTGGCCGCGCTCGGAGGGGTGCACGGCCACCGTGTCGGCGTCGATGCGGGCGCCGACCAGCGGCGCGATCCGCTTGGACTTCAGGACCTCCTCCAGCACCGGCCGGTCGGTGGTGGTCAGCACCAGCCCGTGCGCCGGGTGCTTGGAGAGGGTGAGCCGGCCATAGCGGTCCATCGTCTCGGCGATGTCGACCAGCAGCGCGTGCGGCACCGGGTAGCGGCTGTACTCCACCAGCGCGTCCACGACCTGCTCGGCGTCGTGCCCGGCGGCGCGCGCGTTCCACAGGCCGAGCGGGGTGACCCGGTAGGTGTGGATGTGCTCCGGCGCCCGCTCCAGCTCGGCGAAGGGCGCGATGGCGCGGCGGCAGTCGTCGGCCCGCTCGTGGTCGACTTCCAGGAGCAGGGTCTTGTCGGACTGGACGATCAGCGGACCATTCACGCGCGGCACCCTTTCGCTAGCGCAGCCGGACGGCTCGGCCAAACGTCCAGTGTGCCTGATCGGCGCGGAGGGGCGCGGCGCTCCGCGCATCCCGTCCTACTGGATTCCTTTTCATCCCAACGTGTGGCGTGAATTCGGCTTTCCGGAGGAATCCCCGAAGAATGGCGGACTGTGCAGAATACGCCAACCACGACGCTCGGATACGCGCTGTTCGCCACCCGCTGGCTCCAGGCCCCGCTGTACTTCGGCCTGGTCGCCGCGCAGGGCGTGTACGTCTACAAGTTCTTCAACGAGCTGTGGGCGTTAATCCTCCGCTGTGTGACCGGGCAGGCGACCGAGACGTACGTCATGCTCGCCGTCCTCAAGCTGGTCGACGTCGTCATGATCGCGAACCTGCTGATCATGGTGATCGTCGGCGGCTACGAGACCTTCGTCTCGCGCATCGGCCTCCAGGGCCATCGCGACCAGCCGGAATGGCTGTCGCACGTCAATTCCAACGTGCTGAAGGTGAAGCTGGCCACGGCCATCGTGGGCATCTCCTCCGTGCACCTGCTCCAGATGTTCGTGGACGTCCACCACACCTCCCGCCACGCACTGCTGTGGGGGACGGTGATCCACATGGCGTTCATCGTCTCGGCGGCGATCCTGGCGTACATGTCCGGGCCGATGGCCGGGCACGCCGGGCACTCCGGGCACTCCCGCGGCGCCGGACACCAGGCGCCCCAGGCGCCACAAGCACCCCAGGCGCCCCAGGCACCCCAGACGCCCCAAGCACCCCAGGAGCACGTGGAACACGCCACGCCCCCCGAGTCCCCCCGGCACCGGCCGGTCCACTCCGCCGACGCCGGGCCGTCCCTCTCCGTCGGCACCGGCCTGTCCCCCTCCGTCGGCACCGGTCCGGCGCCCTTCGTCGGTGCCGGCCCGGTACCCCCCGCCGGTGCCGGGCCGGTGCCCATCCCCCGGCAGGCCGGGGCCGCCCTCCACGAGACGTACGAGTCCGGCGCCGAGGACCGCATCCGGGCCGCCGGGTTCCCCTTCCGCAAGCTGCTGGAGGACTTCGACGCCGACCACCCCCGGGACTTCGACCGGGAGACCGTGGCCCGCCTCGGCAAGCTGGACTTCGTCGCCGACCGCCGCAACGCCGTCCTGGTCGGCCCGCCCGGCACGGGCAAGACCCACCTGGCCGTCGCCCTCGGCGTGCGCGCCTGCCAGGCCGGGCACCGGGTGCTGTTCGCGACCGCCGCCCAGTGGGCCCTGCAACTGGGCGAGGCGCGGGCGGCGGGGCGGCTCGCCGAGGAACTGGCCGCCCTCGACGCGTACCCGCTGCTGATCGTCGACGAGGTCGGGTACGTCCCCTTCGACGCGGACGACTCCCGGCTCCTGTTCCAGCTGGTCGCCCACCGCTACGAGCGCGGCTCGCTGATCGTGACCGGCGACCGGCCACCCGCCCGCTTCGACGAGGTCTTCGCCGGCCCGGCCGCCCCGGCGATGGTGGACCGGCTGGTCCACCACGCCGAGATCGTGCGGATCGACGGGGACAGCTACCGGCTGCGCCGCGCTACTTCAGCGAGGGCAGATTGATGTTGTTGAGCAGCGGTCCCTCGATGCTGATCCCCTCGGTGACCAGGGACTCCGGGCCGGCGGCCGGGAGCGGCAACGGCAGCGGGGCCTGGGCCGCCGCGGCCACAGGGGCGAGGACGGCGAGCAGGGCGCCGGAGGCCAGGACGGTGCCGGAGGCGGCGAGGGCGGAGCGGGTACGAGCGGGCAGCTTGGGGCGCATGGTCGTGGCGGGCCTTTCGCGGACGGGGTGACGACGGCGCGGTGCGGTGCGATGCGCTTCATCGGCCGGCGGGCCGGTCCCGGTGTTTCCGGGCCGGCCCGCCGGCCGACGAAGCGCGTCGGATCTGCGGTGTCAGATCTGCGGCGTCTCCAGGACGAGCCCGGCGACGTCGATGGCGATGGCGGAGGCCTGGCCGGCGAAGGCACCGATCATGACGGCGGTGGAGGTCAGGACGGCGGCGACACGGCGTACGGAACGCATGGGCTTCCTTTCGATTGCGCTCGACCGGGCCCTTCCCTTGCCGGGCCCGATCAGGACACCGGGTGGCTGCCCGGCGGCTCGCGCCGCGATGCGAAAGCTCCCGCAAGCTCCCTCAAGCGTGGGAAACACCCGGCGTGGCGTGCATGAACCCGCGCGTACACCCGAAAGTGCGCAAGAAACGGAATCGGCTTGCGTCAGCCCGTGTCGTCCGCCAGCTCCGCGACCCCCGTGATCCGGTGCAGCGGATAGGTGCGGACCTCGTCCGCGGTGTGGTCGTACGCCGTGACGAAGCCGCCCTCCACCCGGACCGGGGCGATGACACGCTGGCTGGCGGCGCCCTCGGCGTTCACGTAGCCGATCCACAGCGCCTGGCCGGTGAGCACCGCGGCCTGCACGGTGGCGAGGGTCTCGGCGGGGCTGGTGCGGGGCAGCTCACCGGCCGCCGGGGCACCACCACCCGCGCCCCCGTCCGTATCCGCATCCGTACCCATACCCGTGCCCGTATTCGCGTCCGCGTCCGCGTCCGCGCCCGGGCCCGGCTTGCGCGGCGCGGTGGAGGCCAGGTCACCGGCCCTGATGGCGCGGATCGCGGCGCTGAGCAGCGTGTCGTCGGGGACGGGCGGACCGTCCGGGACCGGCTGCGGGGGCGTGCGGGGCGGGGTGCGGTGGGCGTCGGCGCGGGTGATCAGCACATCGCCCTCGGCGGACTCGGCGGACGGCGCGAACCCCATCGCGCGCAGCCCCTCCAGCAGCGCCGCCGGGCCGGCCTGCGCGGCCAGCACGGTCGGCGCGAGGCGCCGCAGGCCCAGCCCGGCGGCCCGTTTGTCGGCGAGGATCTCGCTGAGCATCGCGTCGTCGTCGCAGCGCACGTACGCCGAGGCCGCGCCCACCCGCAGATGCCCGTGCCGGCGGGCCACGTCGTCGATCAGGTACGCCAGCGGCTGCGGTACCGGCGTGCGGGAGTGCGCGGCGAGGAAGGCGTGCAGGTCGGCGGCGGTCTGCCCGGAGTCCAGCGCGCGGCGCACCGAGCCCGGCGTGAACCGGTACACGGTGGCGCCGCCCTTGGACTCGACGTCCGCGAGCACGCCCAGCATGTCCGCCAGCGGCCGCTCCAGCGGGCCCGGCGCCACCGCCGTCAGGTCGGCCTGGAGCAGCACGTGGTCCAGCGGCTCGGGCAGCAGGGGCGCGAGGACCCGGGCGGCGGCGGCCGTGCGCGCGGCCTGCTCGGCGGGCGGCACGGGCAGGGGCAGGGACGGCAGGGGCGGCAAGGGAGGCAGGGGCGGCAGGGGAGGCAGGGGCAGGGACGCGGGGACGGACCGCGCGCGGTGGTGCACGGGCAGCTTGTCCCCGGGACCGGACGACTCCCCGGCCGTCTCTCCGACCATCGCCCCGGCCGTCTCTCCGACCATCGCCCCGGCCGTCTCCCCGGCCGTCTCCCCGGCCGTCTCCCCGGCCGTCTCTCCGACCATCGCCCCGGCCGTCTCCCCGGCCGTCTCCCCGGCCGTCTCCTCGGCTGCGTCCCCGACCGTCGTCTCCCTGGCCGTCTCCTCGGCTGCCTCCGCGACCGTCGTCTCCCCGGCGGTCTCCTCGGCCGTCGTCTCCCCGGCGGTCTCCTCGGCCGTCGTCCCCCCTGCGGTCTCCTCGGTCGCCCCGTGCCGCGCCCCGATCAGAGCCCGACCGGGTGCCGACAGCGCGCCGCGCCCGGTGATGCCCAGCAGCTCCGCCTCCGACAGGGTCCAGCGCGCGAGCCGGGTGCGCAGGTCCTCCTCCCGGCGCTGGGGGCGCTCCCAGTGCAGCCGGGCCAGCACCGACTCCCCGTCCGGCGCGGCGCCCTCGGGCAGCCGCGCCAGCAGCGTCAGCACCCGGAGCCGTACCTCCGGCGCCGCCGAGCGGTCCAGTCCCGGGCCCAGCGCGGACAGCGCGCGGTCCTTGGCGTCCCGCCCGCCGACCAGCCCGGCCGTCCGCGTCGCCGTCAGCCACGCCTCGGCGAGCCGCGCCCAGCGCTCGGCGGCGGGCAGCTCGCGCCACTCGTCGTACGCGGGGGTCGCCGCGTACCGCTCGTCGGCCTCCCCGTCGGAGGCCAGCAGACCGGCGGCGTAGGCGAGCTCGACCCAGAACGCGGCGACCGGCTCGGGCACGTCCAGGGCGGCGGCGGTCCGCTTCAGGTCGCGGACGCTGAGCCCGCCCGCCCGCAGCACCGCCGGGCCGCCCTCGTCCCAGTCCTTCAGCAGCTCCTCGACGGTCGCCAGCGCCGCCAGCGCCTGCCCGGCCGCCGTGGCGTCCACCACCTGGGGACGGTGGGTGGCGGCGGCCGTCACGGGCGGCGGCACCGGCTCGGGCGTGCGGTGCGCCCGCCCGCCGCGCAGGTGCAGGGCGACCTCGCGGGGCAGCACGACCGTGCCGGGCGCGGTCGGCAGCAGCAGCCCGCGGTCCAGCAGCCAGCGCAGATGGGCCGCCGGATCGGCGGTGACCTGCCCGTACGGCGGTCCCCAGATCAGGCGGTCCAGGACGTCCAGGGAGTCGGCCGGGGCCCCGGCGAGCAGCTCCGCCATCCGGGTCCGGTCGGTGAACAGGGCGGTGAGCGCGGCGACGGCGGAGACGGAGTCGTGCGTGGAGTCCAGACCGGCGGCGGTGAGGATCTCCTGGATCCGGCCGGGGGACATCCCGGCGGTGGCCTCCCGCACGGCGGGCCCGAGTCCCGTGGGGGACGGGTGCTGCGGGGAGGGGGCGAGCAGCTCGCGGGCGGTGCGCACCAGCCGCAGCCGGTCGTCGCCGCCCCACACCAGGGCCTGCTCGCGCAGGGTGGCGACGGCGCGGGGCAGGGCGCCGGCGACCACCGGGTCCCGCTCGTCGCCGGCCATGAGCCCGAGCAGCTCCTCGTAGCCGGCCGGGTCCGCCGCCACGGCCAGGGCCTGGGCCGTCTGGAGCGCGAACCGGTCCAGCCGCTCCAGGGCGCGCACGACCGAGGCGCGGGTGCCGGCCCGGGTGGCGAGCTGGGTGAGGTCCGTGGGGACGGGAGTGATGAGATCGGGGCGGCTGCGCAGGAGGGCGGCCAGGGAGGCGTCGTCGCGCGCACGCAGGGACTCCGCCAGGGAACGCGGGGCTGCCGGCTTCTCCTCGGTGCTCATCCGGCCAACGGTAGCGGGTCCCCTTCGCCGGGCGGGCCGGCCACGGGCGGGTGAGCCTGCCGCAAGCGGGGGGCACACCGGGGGACACGCGGTACCGTCGTCCGACGAGCCATCAAAACCGTACGCCCCGGAGGGATCCGTGGGGATCGAGAGCGACCAGGTCGTCTACGAGTATCTGAGCCGCGTCGGTGACGTGGCGCAGCAGCGGCACCTCCCGTCGGCCACCCGCATGCGCCTGGTCGCCGAGCTGCGCAACGAGATCGACCGGCACCGGTCGAAGACCGTCGTCGACAGTCCCGCCGCCGTGCGCCGCATCCTGGACCGGCTGGGCAGCCCGGACGAGATCGTCGAGGCCGCGGGCGGCACCGCCGGCACCGGCGGCGCGCCGCAGGAGCCGGTCGCCTCGGTGCCGGCGCAGCGGGACGGAGAGGACGGGGGAGACGGGGGAGACGGGGGAGACGGGGGAGACGGAGGGGACACCCCGGTCGGCGGTCCGGCGCGCGGCGCGCGGACGCGCAAGGGCCTGCGCCGGGTCGTACCGCGCCCCCGCCCGGCCGCGCCGCCCGCTGCGCCCCCCGACGTCCCGTCCCCGCCGCACCTGGCGGGCGCCCACGAGCTCGGGGACGCCGTCGAGCGGCCGGACTGGAGAGGGGCGTCCCCGGGGACACCCCCGGACGGGCGGAGCCGGGACTGGTGGCGGGTGGAGGACCGGGGGGATGCCGGCGGCCCGTTCGGGGCGGGGGACGGCGTGCCGGGGTTCGTCGGCGGGATCGAGATCCCGGAGCTGCTCAAGCCCCCGCCGAAGGGGGAGGAGCGGGCGGCGAAGGCCGGGGCGAAGGCTCCCGCGCCGGTCACGGAGAAGGACGCGCCCGCGGCGGAGGACTCCCCGGCCGCCCGGCGCCGTCGTCTGCCCCGTCCGTGGCCCGAGGGCGGCGTCGGCAGCCCCTTGCTGCTGCTGGCCGCGGCGCTGCTGGTCGCCGGTGCCGTGCTGGGCCACCTCGTCCCGCTGGGCCTCGGCTGGCTGATCGCCTACCTGTCCCGGAGCCTGACCCCGGCCGAGTCCAAGTGGGCGGTGCTGGGGCTGCCCGGGGTGGTTGCCGCGGCCGGGGTCGTATGGCTGTGGGGCCGTACGGACGGCCGCTGGGGAGAGCCCGTCGCCCAGGGGCAGCTGGACGACGCCGTCGCCGGGACGTGGCCGTGGGTACTGCGCGGCGCGGCCGTCGCCTCGGCGCTGTACCTGGTGTGGCGGGCCCGCCGCCCGCGGGGGTGAACGGCGACACCCGCGAGCCCCACGCGGCTCCCACCGTCTCCGAGCCCCACGCGGCTCCCGCCGTCTCCGGGCTCCACGCGGCTCCCGCCGTCTCCGGGCGCCACGCGGTGTCCGCCGTCTCCGGGCGCCACGCGGTGTCCGCCGTCTCCGGGCGCCACGCGGTGTCCGCCGTCTCCCGGCTCCACGCGGTGTCCGCCGTCTCCCGGCTCCACGCGGTGTCCGCCGTCTCCGGGTGTCGGCGGGCACCGGCACAATGGTCGGCATGGCCTCCATGACCCGCACCGCCCCGACCGTCGGTTTCGATCTCGACATGACGCTGATCGACTCACGCCCCGGCATCCACGCCTGCTACACGGAGCTGTCGGCGCGGACCGGTACGTACGTCGACGCCGACCTGGCGGTCACGCGGCTCGGGCCGCCGCTGGAGGAGGAGATCGCCCACTGGTTCCCGGCGGATCAGGTCGCGGCCACGGCCGACCTGTACCGGTCGCTGTACCCGGCGACCGCCATCGCCCCCACCCTCGCGCTGCCCGGCGCCCGCGAGGCGGTCGCGGCGGTCCGGGCGGCCGGCGGACGGGCGCTCGTCGTCACCGCCAAGTACGAGCCCAACGCCAAGCTGCACCTGGAGCACCTCGGCATCGAGCCGGACGAGGTGATCGGCAACCTGTGGGCCGAGCAGAAGGCGGTGGCGCTGCGCGAGCACGGCGCGAGCGTGTACGTCGGCGACCACCTGGGCGACATACGCGGGGCGCGCGCGGCGGGCGCCCACTCCGTCGCCGTGGCCACCGGCCCGTACGGCGCGCAGGAGCTGCGCGCGGCGGGCGCCGACACGGTCCTCGCGGACCTGACGGAGTTCCCGGCGTGGCTCGCCGCCTACCGTCAGGCGCCCGGGGGACCGGCGGGCACGGCGGACGCGGCGGACGCGGCGCGCGCCTGACGGCGGCCCGCCGCGATCGACCGGAGCACCCCCGCCCCGGCGATCAGGAATCCGACTCCCATGAGCATGCTCAGTCCGAACATGTAGGTGGGAAACGGCGTCGTCCCGAAAAACAGCGGGGCCACGGTGACCAGGGTGGCCACCGCCCCGATGAAGAAGACGACGGCACCGGCGCGGATCAGCCCGTCACCGGGCGCGGCGGAATGGGGTTGGGTTTTGTCACGCACCCGACCAGGGTAGTTCCCAGCGCGAAGGAACAACCCGGTGACGTCTTGTCACGGGCCTGAAGAGCATTAGCCTTGGAACCGGCGGGTCCCGATGGCCCGCCCGAGTGCTATCAAGGGCCGTTTTCGGCGGCCTTCAGCAGCCAGCAGCAGTAGTTTTCCGACGAGTACGAGGACGAGGACGGACGTGCCTACCGGCAAGGTCAAGTGGTTCAACAGCGAGAAGGGCTTCGGCTTTCTCTCCCGGGACGACGGCGGTGACGTCTTCGTCCATTCCTCGGTCCTCCCCGCCGGAGTCGAGACCCTGAAGCCGGGCCAGCGCGTGGAGTTCGGCGTGGTCGCCGGGCAGCGCGGCGACCAGGCCCTGTCCCTCACCCTGCTGGAGCCGACCCCGTCGGTCGCCGCCGCCCAGCGCAGGAAGCCGGACGAGCTGGCCTCCATCGTCCAGGACCTGACGACCCTCCTCGAGAACATCACGCCGATGCTGGAGAAGGGCCGCTACCCCGACAAGTCCTCCGGCAAGAAGATCGCCGGCCTGCTCCGCGCGGTCGCCGACCAACTGGACGTGTAGGGCCGCTGCGAGAGAAGGGCTGAAGGCTAGGGGAAGGACAGCGCGTCCGGGCCGAGGGCCGGTACCAGGCCCTCGGCCGCCGCGCGCGTCAGCAGCCCCCGCACGGCCGCGTAGCCGTCCTCGCCGAGACCGGCGGTGAACTCGTTGACGTACAGCCCGATGTGCTGGTCGGCGACGGCCGGGTCCATCTCCTGGGCGTGCTCCATCACGTACGGGCGGGAGACTTCCGGGTCGTCCCAGGCCGCGCGCACGGAGGCGCGGATGGAGTCGGCGAGCAGCGTCAGCGTCTCCTCGCCCAGCGACCGCTTGGCGATGATCGCGCCCAGCGGGATCGGCAGCCCGGTGGTGGCCTCCCAGTGCTCGCCCATGTCGGCGAGCTTGTGCAGTCCGTAGTTCTGGTAGGTGAAGCGCGCCTCGTGGATGACGAGGCCCGCGTCGACCTTCCCGTCCCGCACGGCCGGCATGATCTCGTGGAACGGCATTACGACGATCTCGCCGACCCCGCCGGGCACGGTGTCCGCCGCCCACAGCCGGAACAGCAGGTACGCCGTCGACCTCTCGCTCGGCACGGCCACCGTACGGCCGCTCAGGTCGGTGCCCGGCTCCCGGGTGAGCACCAGCGGCCCGCAGCCCCGGCCCAGCGCGCCCCCGCAGGGCAGCAGGGCGTACTCGCCGAGGACGTACGGCAGCACCGCGTACGACACCTTCAGCACGTCGAACTCGCCGCGCTCGGCCATGCCGTTGGTGATGTCGATGTCGGCGAAGGTCACGTCCAGCGCGGGGGCGCCGGGGACGCGGCCGTGGGCGAGGGCGTCGAAGACGAAGGTGTCGTTCGGGCAGGGGGAGTACGCGATCTTCAGGGGGTCAGTCATGAGGGCTCCAACTCTCCAGGACGGGCGCCAGCTTCCCGAAGGCCGTCGTGAGGGCGGCGAGCGCGTCCGGGATGCGCCAGGCGGCCCGGTCGCGGGGGCCGACCGGGTTGGACACCGCGCGCAGCTCCAGGACGGGCACGCCGTGCGCGGTGGCGGCCTCGGCGACGCCGAAGCCCTCCATGGCCTCGGCCAGGGCGCGGGGGTGGCGGGCGCGCAGGGCGGCGGCCCGCTCGGCGGTGCCGGTCACGGTGGACACGGTCAGGACGGTGCCGGGGCGCGCGCCGGTCTCGGCGGCGACCGCGCGGACGAGGGCCTCGGGCGGGCGGTGGGTGACGGTGCCGAAGCCGAGCTCGGTGACCGGCAGGAAGCCGTCGGCGGTCTCGGCGCCCAGGTCGGCGGCGGTGATCTCGTCGGCGATGACGAGGGAGCCGACGGGCGCGTGCGGGGGGAAGCCGCCGCCGATGCCGGCGGAGACGACCAGCCCGTAGGGGGTGCCGTCGAGGGCGGCGGCGGTCAGCGCGGCGGCGGTGGAGGCGGCGGCGAGGGCGGGTCCGACCCCGGCGGCCAGCAGGTCCCAGCCGTCGCGGGCCCGGTGCAGGGTCACACCGGGCCGGGCCACCTCCCGGACCGAACCGGCCGAACCGGCCGAACCGGCCGAACCGGCCGAACCGGCCGAACCGGCCGAACCGGTGGAACCAGCCGAACCGGTCAGACCAGCCGAACCGGCCGGATCTCTCGAACCAGCCAGGCCCCCCGAACCAGCCAGGCCCCCCGAACCAGCCAGGCCCCCCGAACCAGCCGGATCTCCCGAACCGGCCGGGCCTCCCGGACCGGACAGCGCGCGGGCCACCGCGTCCCGTTCGACGGGGACCGCGGTGGCCACGAGGACGTTCAGCGGGGACGTGGTCAGTCGTCCTTCTTCAGCCGGAAGTTCCACAGCCCGGTGGCCGCGTCGCTGTCCTTCTTGCCGTCACCGGCCTTGATGGAGACCAGGGTCGAGTCGCCCTGCGCGCCGTACTGGGTGTTGAAGAACACGCTGCCCGGGATGGTCTGGTAGGTCTTCTTGGTGTCCTCGACCAGCGGACGGCCGTTCAGCAGGATCGTCCAGCGCTTGTCGGCGACCTCCGGGTCCACACCGAAGCCCACGGACTTGGTGGGGTCGACCGAGATGGACTCGATGTCCGTGTCCTTCAGGCAGTTCGTGAGGTCCTTCGTCTCGAGGACCTTGTCCTCCCCGCCACAGGTGGCCTCGGCGCTGACCGAGGAGTCGCCGACCGTGATCGTCGACATGGGCGTCGGCTTGTCGCACGCCGAAAGGACGAGCAGTCCGGCGGAAACGGCGCCGGCGGCGGCGACGGCGCGGCGGCGTCGCACAGCGGATTGCAACCTGGTCATGGGCGAAGGCTATCGGGCGCGTCCAGCCCTCCTCCCACCTGGGTGCGGCGTGCCGTGCCTCAGGCCACCCTGGGCCGGGCCCCGCCGTGCCGCGCCGAACCGATCAGCCCCCGTACGGTGGCCAGCCATCCGGCGGCCACGATCGCGGCGCCCACCGACAGCCCCAGGGTGCCGTTGAGCGGCAGCGCGATGCCGATGCCGCCGCCGACCACCCAGGCCATCTGCAGCAGCGTCTCCGACCGGGCGAACGCCGAGGTGCGCACCAGCTCGGGCACGTCCCGCTGGATCAGCGCGTCCAGGGAGAGCTTGGCCAGCGCCTGCGCGAACCCGGCGACCGCCGCCAGGCACGCCACCAGCACCGCGCCGAAGAACACCGCGGCCGTGACCGCCGTCCCGAGCACGAGAGCGGCGACGGTGACGATGATGATCTCCGGCGCCCGCGATCTGAGCCAGGCCCCGACCGCCGTGCCGAGCGCGTTGCCCGCCCCGGCCGCCACGCCCACGACGCCCAGCGAGACGGCCGCGCTCTGCCCGGTCATCGGGTGCTCGCGCAGCAGGAAGGCGAGGAAGAAGATCAGGAACCCGGACAGGCCCCGGATGGCGGCGTTGGCGCCGAGCGCGTGCGTGACCGCGGGGCCGACCGTGCGCAGCCCCGGCCGCTTGACCGGCTTCAGGTGCGGCCCGTGCAGATGCCGCTCGTCGGCGGCGAGCAGCGCGGTGTCCTCGCCGCGCGCGGAGTCGACCTTCGGCGGGAGGGAGAAGGACAGGAACGTTCCCGCAACGAAGATCACGAAGGCGCCGTACAGCGGCCAGCGCGGCCCGATCTGCTGGAGCCCCGCTCCGATGGGCGCGGCCACACCGGTGGCGAGCAGCCCGCACAGCGTGACCCGGGAGTTCGCCTTCACCAGCGAGAAGCCCGGCGGCAGCAGCCGCGGCACCACCGCGCTTCTGACCACCCCGTACGCCTTGGACGCCACCAGCACCCCGAGCGCGGCCGGGTACAGCTCGATGCCGCCGGTCACGACCGCCCCGGACAGCACCAGGGCGAGCAGCGCCCGGGTGAGCATCGCGCCCGCCATCGCGGCGCGGCGGCCGTGCGGGACGCGGTCCAGCAGCGGGCCGATCACCGGCGCGAGCAGGGTGAAGGGGGCCATGGTGATGGCGAGGTAGAGGGCGACGCGACCCCTCGCCTCGTCCGTCGGCACGGAGAAGAAGACGGTGGAGGCGAGCGCCACGGTGATCATGACGTCGCCGGCGCCGTTCACCCCGTGCAGCTCGATCAGCTTGCCGAGCCCGGACTCGCCGGCGCCGTGCGCGTGCGTGGCCCGGCGGATACCGCGGACCGCGCCGGTCACCGGCAGGCGCAGGGCACGGCCGACGGCACGCAGGCGCCCGGGACCGCGTCCCCGGCCCCCGCCCTTGAACTCCGTCCGCGTGGCTGCCACCCCGTCATAGTGCCCCGAGCGACGGCGATATAGCTCCGTTGCGGCGCGGATGGAGCTGATCGGAGCTGTACCCGGGCCCCTCCGGGCCCCTCCGGGTCGCTCCGGGCCGCACAGGGTCCGCACAGGTCCGCACAGGTCCGCACAGGGCCGCGCCGGGCCGCGCAGGACTGATCGGGCCGGGCCGCGCAGGGCTGATCGGGCCGGGCCGCGCAGGGCTGATCGGGCCGGGTGGGACACGGCCGGAGCGGAGGGGAATCCACCGTCGGTGTAGGCCCAGCGGACGCGAGAAGGTAGCGTGCGTAGCGCGCCGTGGCGAACG
Organism: Streptomyces sp. NPDC006134; assembly: GCF_040628835.1. Classification (NCBI taxonomy): domain Bacteria; kingdom Bacillati; phylum Actinomycetota; class Actinomycetes; order Kitasatosporales; family Streptomycetaceae; genus Streptomyces; species Streptomyces sp. NPDC006134. The sequence goes on from NZ_JBEXTV010000002.1 coordinate 149,806, forward strand.
TTCTCGGCCGCGCGCCGTACGAGCATCCCGCAGAATGGATGACGTAGGCGTGCCCGAGCGCGATCGGGCGCGGACGTCGACGCGGTCCCCGGGTCCGCTCCGTCCGCCCCCCTTCCGCCGGCAGTGGCGCACTTGTGAGACGGCGTATGGAGAGAAGCGATACCTGTGAGCGCAGCGACAACGCGAAGCCGCACCCCTGACCGCCTGTGCGCCGAGGCCCTCGACCTCGCCCGGGCCGCGGCCGAGGAGGCCGCCGCACCCGGTGTCGTGGGCGAGCACGTGGGGCTCGTGTCGGAGGGTGACCGCGTTGTCACGCACTTCTTCGAGTGCAAGGAGCTCGGGTACCGCGGCTGGCGCTGGGCCGTCACCGTCGCCCGCGCCTCCCGCGCCAGGATCGTCACCGTGGACGAGGCGGTGCTGCTGCCCGGCCCGGACGCCCTCCTCGCCCCCGAATGGGTGCCGTGGAGCGAGCGGCTGCGCCCCGGCGACCTGGGCCCCGGCGACCTGCTGCCCACCGACGCCGAGGACCTGAGGCTGGAGCCGGGCTGGACCGGCGAGGACGAGCCGCCGCCGAACTCCGCCGTCTCCGAGGAGATGGCCGACCTGGTGGAGGCCGAGGACGCGGAGGTCACCACCCGGCCCCCGGCCGTCCCGCGGCGCGGCTCCATCGCCGCGGTCGCCGAGGAGGTGGGCGTGCACCGCGCCCGCGTCCTGTCCCGCTACGGCCTGCACACCGCCGCCGACCGCTGGGAGGAGGCGTTCGGCCCCAAGACCCCCATGGCGCAGGCGGCCCCCGCCCCCTGCGTGAGCTGCGGCTTCCTGCTCCGCATCGGCGGCTCCCTCGGCCAGGCCTTCGGCGTGTGCGCCAACGAGTTCTCCCCGGCCGACGGCCGCGTGGTGTCCCTGGCCTACGGCTGCGGCGGCCACTCCGAGGCCGCGGTCATGCCGAAGCCGCCGCAGCCTGCCCCGCCGGTGATCGACGAGACCCGCGTCGACCCGTTCCCGCTGCGCCCCGCCCCCGACTCCGGTTCGGTCCCGGTGACGGAGGACGCGGCGACGGCGGAGCTGGGGCACTCGTAGCGGCGGGGAGGTGACCCGGCCGGGTCACTCGTCCCCGAAGATCTCCTCGGCCCTCGGCGCGGTGACGGCGCGGGCGAGCCAGCGGCGGAGGACTTCAGGGTCCTTGCAGTCGGTGATGCGCCTGCGGATGTCGTCGGGGACGTCGAGGCCGCGTTGTTCGAGAACGAGCAGGACGTCCTCGGCGCCTCGCTGAGCCCGGCCTTCGTCTCGGATTTCTTCGGAGATGTACGACTTGTAGAAGGAGAGGTCCACGGCCACCAGGTTCCTCCAGAGGTGCTTGGCCGGGCGGTTGCCCAGCCCCTGCGCGGTGAATTCGACGATGGGGTCCGCGATGTCTTCGGGCGCGTCCCGCAGCGCGGTGGACAGGGCTTTCAGTATCGCATCGACGACCGGTTCGGCAGCGTGGGTGATGGCCGCCAGACTGGCCAGGGTCAGGTCGGCGCGGGCCTCGTCCGGGCCGGTGACGATGGGCCGTACGGTGAGCGAGGGCCACGAGTGGAACCCGATGGGTTCCGGACATGCCGCCCACTCCGTGGTGGCGCGGTCCTGGCAGACCACGAGCAGAAGCGGTGGCGGCCGGTACCTGCTGCACAGGTGTGCGAGGTAGTAGCCCGGCCGGCCGGCTTTTCCGGGTCCTTCTCCCGCTGCGCCCCGATGGTGAGCGGGAAGGGTCCGTCGTTCTCGGTGCCGATCCGCAGAAGAGTGCCGATCCGGCGCTCGACCGGCTTGGTCTCCGTGACGTCGCCGGGCGGCGCGCCGACGGAGGTCGGTGACGGCTCGGTGGAGCCACTGAGGATTTTCCGACCTGTTCGATGCGCGTGGCCGTTGAGGATGAGGACGTACGCAGGTGTAGAGAAGCTCCTGGTGGACGGGTGAGTGTCGAGTCCGTGCCGTGATCTCGGAGGGGTATGGGCAAAGCTGAATGCCAGCGCCTCCTTGTACCGTCCGGATGCGCCACGCATCCAGCGCTCCACCGCCACACAGCCCTGCTCGACCAGGCGGCCGCGTGAACAGCACCGAGCTCCTGGCCGCCCCCAGGCCCAGCAGGACGAGGCCACCGCCCGCGCCGACGGGCTACGCGACCGGATCGAGCACCTCATCACCGCTCTCCCGAGACCGAAGCACGTCTCGCGGAGCTGACCACCGCCCGGAAGGTCATCTCGAATTCGCGCCGACCGGAATCGAATCCAATCCGGCCGAACCAGCTACAAGGCCACCATCAGCGTCGACATGCTCATCATCGGCACGGCTTGACACCACGCACCCACCGCTCACTGCACGCATTGGGCCTAGATCAAGCAAAATTCACGGCCATGACACCCGTCGGAGTGCGAAGATCCCCTTCACTTCAGTGACCTATCGATGGAGCTGCGATGAAGGATGCCCGCTTCAGGACGAAATTGGCCGCCTGCGCCACGTCCTTCGCGGCCGTGGCAGCCGTAATGGCGACCGCCCAGCCGGCGAACGCGGCAGAGTACACCGCCACGGACAACTGTGACGTTCCATGGATCACCTGCTCCTACGGTGACCTTTGGCTGTTTTACAACTCCAAGGACATCGCCATCCAGGATGGCTACATCAAGTCGGCGTACACGACCTTCTACAGCAACGTGTCCGACCACTGGGGCACGAGCCAGTACCAGGGATCGTCACTGACGACCTACCGGTACGTCTTCGGCAGCGGCGGCAACGGCAACGGCCAGTACATGAAGAACAACGCGGCGTCCGTGCAGAACTGCGCCCCGAGCGACAACTACCGCGTGTACTTCAACTCCGGCTACGGCGGCACCTCTCAGTATTTCGCGAAGAACGGTCCGTACGGGGACTGCAACATCACGGACCTGATCTCCGCCCTGAAGAACAACAACGCTTCCTCGCACTTCGCATAAGAAGGAACCCGCGTGAAGAACATCAAGCGAACAGCCACCGCGATAGCCCTGACCGCCTCGGCTCTCCTGGTCAGTGCCTGCTCTTCTGGCGTCACCCCGGACACCACGGAGAACGCGGCCGACGGAAAACCGATCGTGAACAAGGAGAACTGGCCCAAGAAAATCCCCACCACCGGCCTGACCAAGAACCTGACCCTCCCGCTGGAGGCGTACATGGCCTCTTACGAGGACCAGGTCACCATCGAGCAGGCCGCCAGTGACCTCCAGCAGTCCTGCATGAAGGACTACGGCATCGACCTGACGCTGCCGAAGGCGGGCGCCAACCCACCACCCAGCGACAACGATGCCAACATCGAACGTCGTTACGGCATTTCCGACCGGGCCGAGGCCGAGAAGTACGGCTACGAGCTCCCCCCGGCGCTGCGGGAGCACACCGAGCAGACCATGCGTGAGCTGTCCGGTGTCGAGGTTGAGGTTCTGACCGGCCACACCAAGCCCGAGGCTCCCGCGGCGGCCAGGGCGGGTCAGCCGGTCGCCGGTCCCGCCCAGGGGGTGAAGCCCGCCCGGGCGGAGTACAACGGGAAGGCGCTGAAGCAGGGCGGCTGCATCGGTTGGTCCAAGGACCGGCTCGGTGTGAAGGAGGCCGACCCGGTCGTCGTCGCGCAGCTCGCCGGGGACAGCCTGACGCAGTCGATGAAGGACGACAAGGTCATCGAGGCCACCGCCGCGTGGTCTTCCTGCATGGCCGACAAGGGGCACGCGGGACTCGCCGATCCGTACAAGGCGATGGACCAGGGCGTCACGGCGGACGGAGAGCCGACGAAGGAGTCCATCGCTCTGGCGGTCGACGACATCGACTGCAAGGAGCAGACCGACCTGGTGAAGATCTGGTTCGGTGTGGAGTCGGCGATCCAGAACCGGCAGATCGCCGACAACCGGAGCCGGCTGACCGCCATCAAGCAGCAGCACGGCACGGAGGTCGCCGCGGCGCGCAAGCAGATGACGGCCTCCGCGCGGTGAGAGACTGCGCGACGGTGCCCGCACCGCGCCTGGTCCGGGCACTGTGCCTGATCGCGGCAGGTCTGCTGGCCGCGGGGTGTACCGGCGGCGCCGACCCGGCCCCCACGTCGTCGCAGCGACCGGTGACCCCGAGCGCGGAGCAGAGCAGTCCGCAGGCGCGTCCGTCGCCGGTGGCTTCGGTCCACTCCGAAGGCCGCACGCGTGTCCTGGAGTACGGAGACCTGCTCGTGCGCGCCACGCCGGAAAGCGGCGGTGTGCGTACCGAGATCGAGGTGGCCAACACCTACGAGCGGGATACGACGTACTCGGTCCAGATCAGCATCGCCGACGGCAAGGGCTGGACCGCGCACAACCGGTTCTGGCTCCAGGACGTCCCTCCGGGAAAAACAGGCCGGGATGACGCGGTGATCGGCTCGAAGGATATGGGTCCGATTCCGCAAGTGCCGAAGATTTTCGTCGACGAGTTCACCCCCATCATCGACCGGTAACAGAAGACGAAGGGCTGCTTGCGGCAATGGCTGACGAAATGGTGCTCCAGGCTCAGAAATGGGTCAACGCCACCTACAAGAATGTTTCCGGCTACAACCTTGTCACGGAAGACGGCAAGACCGGCTGGAACACCATGTATTCCCTGACTCGCGCGCTGCAACACGAACTCGGCATCACAGCACTGTCCAATGCGTTCGGACCGACGACATTGTCGAAGCTGCAGGCCAAGGGATCCATCAAGGTCGGCGAGTCCAATGAGAACATCGTCAAGATCATCCAGTGCGGGATGTACTGCAAGGGCTACAGTGCGGGTGCCATCGACGGGAAGATGTCCCAGGCGACTCAGGCCGGCATCAACACGATGATGCAGCACATGGGTCTTCCGGCGGTCTATCTCGACGGCACGGTACGCCCCAAGGTGTTCAAGGCTTTGCTGACTATGGACGCCTATGTATTCCTGTCCGGCGGACTGGAGCAGATTCGCTTCGTGCAGCAGTGGCTCAACGGACGCTACTTCGAGAAGTCCACCTTCTTCATCGGCCCGTGCGACGGATTCTTCTCCCGGGACGCCCAGCAGGCGCTGATGAAGGGGATTCAGTACGAGTCGGGCATCCCTGAGGACCAGGCCACCGGTGTCTTCGGCCCCGGCACCATCGCCGGCTTGAAGGCCCACACCCTCTCGGAGGGCGACAGCGGCACGTGGGTGCAGCTCTTCACCGGCGCGTGCGTGGCGAACGGCCCCTCCAACACGAGCGGTGACATCGCCACCTTCGGCAACACGTTCGACGCAGACCTTACGGACTGGGTCAAGAAGTTCCAGAGCTTTTCCGCGATCAGCCAGACCGGTAAGGCCGACTTCGACACCTGGGCGCAGTTGCTCGTCTCCTACGGGAACCCCGATCGCCCGGTCAACGCCTGCGACACCCGGTTCACCATCACCGCCCAACGGGCGGCAGCCCTCTACGACGCGGGATATCGCGCCGTGGGCCGCTACCTGGACGAGCCGGCCGGAAGCACCCTGAACAAGGAGATCCAGCCGGGCGAGCTGGACGCCATCTTCTCTGCCGGGCTGAGCGTCATACCCATCTGGCAGTACGACGCAAGCAGTATCGCGGACTTCAAGTACAGCAATGGCTACCTGCACGGCAGCCTGGCGCACGGCCGGGCCGATGGGTACGGCTTCAACAGAGGTACGGTCATCTACTTCGCGGTCGACTACGACGCCACTGCGGCGGACATGGACCGGATCATCGACTACTTCTCCGGCGTGAACGACGCGCTCAAGAGCAACGGCAGCAAGTACATAGCCGGTGTCTACGGCTCACGAAACGTGTGCGCCAGCGTTTCCGGGGGCGCTTACGTGCCGTACGCGTATGTCTCCGGTATGTCCTACGGCTTCTCCGGAAATCTCGGCTTCCCGCTGCCCCAGAACTGGACGTTCAACCAGATCAAGGAGTACGACTTCACCAGCGGTTCGGACACCTTCGGACTGGACCGGGTGGCGCACCGCCCCGGATCCGACTTCGGGCAGAAGTCGGTCAACGACACAGGCACCTCGCCGGTCGAAGAGTTCATCGCCTATGCCCAGAAGGTATACGACGCCGCGGTCTCCTACGGTGCGGGCGATCCGAACGAACTCTCGTTGCAGTTCATGCGCTGGGACAAGTACACCGACTCTCGGTGGAGAGCGCTGTTCGGTGAGGTTGACGACGCGTTCATCACCTACGCCTCCGGGCGGGGGCTCGGCCGGTCGAGAGACTATGCGTACGCAGACCCGTCGATGGGTGTCATCGTCAATCCGGACCACCTGGTGGCAAGCGCCAGTGGGTACTTCCTCAAGGGAAATGCCGGAGTGGGCAAGGCGAACCGCGCCGAACTGGCGAGCTGGGGCGGCGACCTGCTTACCTTCTACGGCGAATGGAGCCGCTCGGACAACGCGTCACCACTGGACTTCTGCCGCAAGACGCTGTGCCGACCCGATGTCGCATCGACGTTCGCGCTGGGCGACCTCATCGAGGACATCGATGGATTCCTGGTCGCTGAGCGCCTGAAGAACAACGGCAGCACGAATATCGTCGACGAACTGAAGAGGATCCTCATCGGAACAGGCCATCTGACACGTTTCAGCGACTTCAAGCTCTACCGGTTCGGCGGTGTCACGAGCAACATCGGAACGACGGCGAAGGCGTTCCTGGAGGATCAGATCGATGACACACTGCTGTCTTCCACCCGTGCGCTCCTCATCCATAGGAACTGCCCAGTGGGCAAGGAGCCATGGAACGAGTCCGACTCTGTCATGAGCGAGTTCTATGCAGGTTTCACTGAAACGCTGCAGAACCTCATAGAACAGCAGGTGGCCCGCCGGGCGAAGTTCCTTGACGCGCAGCAGGCGGAAAAGGGGTAGTTTTATATGATCTTGATGGGTGCGTTGCTCGTGGTGAGCGCGGTCACTGCGGCAGTGGGTGTCGTAGTGGTTCTCATACTGCTGAGTCATCCGCCGCTGCCTCTGCCGAAAACCTACGCGCTCATCGCTCTGATCCTGTTTTCCCTGGCGGTGGCGCTGTACTGCTACGGCTGGTTCTCGGTCAGCTTGGGAGGACCCTTTCCCGAACTGTGCAAGAGCAAGAACGACGCCGGAGCCGAACTGGCAGCCATCAAGCAGCAGTACTGGCCTCTTCGCAGTTCCTGCCTGTACTCCGACGGATCCACCGTGGAGCACATTTCGATGTCGATCAACGTGGTCGTGTGCCTGTCGACGGGTTCCGCTCTCGTGTCGGCCGGCATCTCCGTATTCCTGCGCAAGCGTGTCGGACAATCTCCTGGAGCTACTTCATGAACGCCAACTTCTCGCGCCGTACCGTGCTCAAACAATTCACCGGTGTCGTGGCCGGAGCAGCACTGATCACCACCGGGGAGGGCCTTCTCGCCCCCTTCACCGCCCAAGCCGCCGACAACTCGTGGAACAAGTCCAGATCGGCGAACGGCTGGGATGTCCTCCCTGGGCGTTCCCCGGGCACCGCCACCTACGACATCCCGGGAACGAATCTCCATGTCACCCTGCGAGAAGGAGATGTGGGGACCGTCCTGTCCTATGTCGCACAACGCTTCCACTACGACGTCGCCGAGCTCGAAGCGGGCCGCGGACAGATCATCGGGTACAGCGATGCCCTGCATGTGAAGGCGGACTTCGAATCCAACCACCTGTCAGGCACCGCGTTGGCGCTGTACCCGGAAAGCTACCCGCTCGGGGTCAAGGGAAATCTCTTCCCCTACCAGGTCACGGCGATCCGGGACATCCTCGCCGAGCTGCAGGGCGTCATCAAGTGGGGCGGCGACATGGAGCCGACCAAGGAGTCGACCTTCTTCATCGACGTCTCACCGAGCTCGACGAAGCTCGCCCAGGTCGCAGAGACCCTCAGGCAATGGAGCCTCACTCCCGGCAAGGGAGCCGGGACCCAGAACATCGAAGACCCCAAGCGCATCGCAGCAGCGAAGAAACTGGCCGGTAAGCAGGCGGCCTGATCACAGGGCACCCGCCCGAGTGAGCGGGACGTTGGGCGGATGGTGTGGGGTTTGACGGGGGGTGTTTTCCCTCTCACGTTTCTTTGGGGGGAGCGCCGACGGTACCGGAGCGCGAGGGAACGGGTTCCGGTGGCGTGAGGCGCAGTTCCGCCCAGACCGTCTTGCGGGGGAAGCGGCCCTCGGACACGCCCCAGCGGTCCGCCAGCGCCTCGACGAGCAGCAGGCCACGGCCGGTTTCGTCGTCCGGGGAGGGGGCCTGGGGCCGGGGCAGGCGTTCCCCCTGCGTGTCGGTGACCTCGACGCGGAGCGTGTCGCCGACGACGTAGAGCATGAGCCGGAAATCGCGCCCCGGCACGCGCCCGTGCGCTGCCGCGTTGGCGGACAGCTCCGCGACGATCTGGCGGGCCGGGTCCAACGGCAGTCCCCAGGAGCGCAGTTGTTCGACGGCCAGCAGGCGGGCCAGGCGGGCGCCCCGTGGCGTGGGGGAGAGCTGCACGCTGAAGTGACGGGCGAGAGTCGTGAGTTCGGCGGGTTTCTGATTCACGTGACTCAGCGTGGCGCTGTGTGCGTACCGTGAAAAGTGACTCAGCGGGTACGTACGGTGACTGTCCGGAGGTTGTCCGGGGTGTCCGAGTCTGTCGGAGCGGACCGTACGGGTAGGGCGCTGGGGTGCAGCACAGCCAGTACGCGAGTTCCACGGAGGGGCGCGGCATGACGGTCGAAGCGGAGACGGAACGGCTCGGGAGTGAGGCGGACGAGCCGGGCTGGGAGGTGGACCCGGACGACGAGTGGGGACTCGCGGTCCTCGCGACCGTCGGACGGCAGCTCAAACTGCGCCGGGAGGCGGCGGGGATGCGAGTCGCCGAGTTCGGGGCGGCCATCGGGTACGGGGAGGACCTCGTCTACAAGGTCGAGGGCGGGAAGCGGATTCCCCGGCAGGAGTACCTGGACAGGGCCGACGAGGTCCTGGGCGCGGGCGGACTGCTCACGGCGGCGTGGGAGGACGTGAAGAAGGTCCGGTATCCCAAGAAGGTGCGGGAGCTGAAGAAGCTGGAGGCCAAGGCGGTCGAGATCGGCTTGTACGAGTGCCACATCATCGCCGGTCTCTTGCAGACGCCCGAGCACGCACGTGCGGTGATCAGTGCGGCGCAGCCGCCGTACTCGTCGGACGATGTGGAACGCATGGTGGCGGCACGTCTGGCCCGGCAGTCGGTCTTCGAGCGTGACCCGGCCCCGTCTATGCACTTCGTGCTGGAAGAGGCCCCATTGCGAAGGCCTATCGGAGGCACAATGGTATGGCGGCGACAGCTCGAACGCCTGTTGGAGGTGGGGCGACTGCACAACGTCATGCTCCAGGTGATGCCGTTGCGCTGCGAGACCCACTCCGGTCTGGACGGAAGGATCGAGCTGCTGAAGTTCGCAGACGGTAAGGCAGTTGGCCGCTCGGACGGCGCGTTCAACGGCCGTCTGACCAACGATCCCAAGCAACTGCGCATCCTTGAGCTGCGGTATGGCACCATCCGAGCGCAGGCCCTCCCTCCGAGGGAGTCGCTGGCCTTCATCGAGAACCTGCTGGGAGAGACATGATGCGCAAGACCACCGCCGGGGGCCCTTCCGAGCTGGCGTGGTTCAAGAGCAGCTACAGCGGTGGCAACGATGGCAACTCCTGCGTTGAACTCGCCGTCACCCCAGGCACCGTCCACGTCCGTGACTCCAAGAACGCCGAGGGCCCCCGGCTGGCGTTCGCCCCCGACACCTGGGCTCGCTTCCTGCCGTACGCGTCCGAGGAGTGACCGTCATGCCCGAGCGAGTACCGGCCGGGGCCTTTTCCGAACTGGCGTGGTTCAAGAGCAGCTACAGCAGCAGCAGCGAAGGCGACTCCTGCGTCGAGGTCGCGGTAGCGCCCCGCACCGTCCACATCCGTGACTCCAAGAACATCCCCGGCCCCCGTCTCACCGTCACCCCCACCGCCTGGGCGGACTTCGTGACGTACGCGTCGGCGCGGGGCTGACCCCGCCCTCCTCCTCGGCGTGGCCGCCCCCGCGGAGCGGTACCTTCAGTGGTCTCGCCGAGGAGGAGAGTGAACGTGAGCAAGTTCGTGCGGCCCGCCGCCGAGGGTGCCGACCCGTTCGGTACGGCACGCCTGCGCCGCGGAGTGCTGGACGCCTGGGCCACCAGCCCCGCCCGGTTCCGGGAGGACGCCAACGCCGAGGAGGACCTGGTCCTCGGTGGCTACCGGGACAGACTCGTCGTCGAGCTCGCCCAGAACGCCGCCGACGCCGCCGCCCGCGCGGGCGTGCCGGGGCGGCTGCGCCTCACCCTGCGCGACGGCGTGCTGTTCGCCGCCAACACCGGCGCCCGTCTCGACGCGGCCGGGGTCGAGTCGCTGTCGACGCTGCGGGCCTCCGCCAAGCGGGACACCCACGAGGGCGCGGTCGGCCGGTTCGGCGTCGGTTTCGCCGCCGTCCTCGCGGTCACCGACGAGCCCGCCATCCTCGGGCGGTACGGCGGGGTGCGCTGGTCCCTGGCCGAGGCCCGCGACCTGGCCGCCGAGACCGCCCGGCACAGCCCCGGCCTCGGGGACGAGATCCGCCGCCGCGACGGCCACGTGCCGCTGCTGCGGCTGCCGTTCGCCGCCGAGGGCAGCGCCCCCGACCCGTACGACACGGTCGTCATCCTGCCGTTGCGCGACACGGCCGCCGCCGACCTCGCCGAACGGCTCCTGAACGCCGTGGACGACGCCCTGCTCCTGGCCCTGCCCGGCCTGGAGGAGGTGGTGATCGAGACCGGCGAGACCGTCCGCACCCTGCGCCGCCGCGCCGACGGCGACCTCATCGTCGTAGAGGACTCGCGCGACGGCACCACTCGCTGGCGCACGGCGTCCGCGCACGGCCCCCTCACCCCCGGCCTGCTCGCCGACCGGCCGGTGGAGGAGCGGCTGCGCCCCCACTGGTCCGTCACCTGGGCGGTCCCGGTGGACGCCGACGGCGCCCCCGCCCGGCCCCGCACCGCCCCCGTCCTGCACGCCCCCACCCCCAGCGACGAACCGCTCGGCGTCCCCGCCCTGCTCATCGCGTCGTTCCCGCTGGACACCACCCGCCGGCACACCGCGCCCGGCCCGCTGACCGACTTCCTGGTGCAGCGGGCGGCGGACGCCTACGCCGGGCTCCTCGCCGACTGGCGCCCGGTCACCGCCGGGATCATCGACCTCGTCCCCGGCCCGCTCGGCAAGGGCGAACTGGACGGGGCGCTGCGCCAGGCGATCCTGGAGCGGCTGCCCCGCACCTCCTTCCTGCCGCCCGCCCTCCCGCCGCGGGAGGAGGACTCCGAGCTGCCCGCCTCCCTGCGGCCCCGCGACGCGGAGGTGGTGGAGGGCGCGGGCGCGGACACCGTACGGGTCCTGGCCGACGTCCTGCCGACGCTGCTGCCCGCCGGGCTGGAGCGGCGCGCGGAGCTGCGCGCGCTGGGCGTGGCCCGGGTGCCGCTGACCGACGCGATCGACCGGCTGGCGGGGCTGGAGAAGGAGCCCGGCTGGTGGCGGCGGCTGTACGACAGCCTCGCGGGCGTCGACCCGGACCGGCTGTCCGGGCTGCCCGTGCCGCTCGCCGACGGCCGCACGACGATCGGGCCCCGGCAGGTCCTGCTGCCCACCCCGGACGCGGCCGGCATCGACCCGGAGACCCTCGCCCGCCTCGGTCTGAAGGTCACCCACCCGGACGCCGCCCACCCCCTGCTGGAGAAGCTCGGCGCCCTCCCGGCCACCCCGCGTGCCGTGCTCACCACCCCGCAGGTGCGGGCGGCCGTCGCCGCCTCCCTGGACGACGAGGGCGGCGCGTCCTGGGAGGAGGACGCCCTCGACGCGGAGGAACTCGCCGACACCGTCCTCGGTCTCGTCCGCGACGCCGGGCTCGACCCCGGCGAGGAGCCGTGGCTCGGCGCGCTCGCCCTGCCCGACGAGGACGGCGAGCTGTCCCCGGCCGGGGAACTCGTCTTCCCCGGCGGCCCCTTCGCCCAGGTCATGCGCGAGGACGAACTGGCCGCCGTGGACGCCGAGGTGGCCGAGAAGTGGGGGCCGGAACCGCTGGCCGCCTGCGGCGTGCTGGTGAACTTCGCGCTCGTGCGCGCCACCGACGTCGTCCTCGACCCCGACGAACTGGAGCCGCGCGAGGGGGACTACCCCGAGCCGGACGACGCCGGGCTGCTGGACGCCGTCGACGTGTGGTGCGAGGACATCCTCGACCGCTTCCCGGACAGCCCCGTCCCGCCGGTCGCCACCGAGATCGTCGCCGTACGGGACCTCGACCTCGTCGACGACGACAAGTGGCCGCAGGCCCTCGCGCTCCTCTCGCAGCCGCCGCTGCGGGATGCGCTGGTCCAGCCGGTGCGCATCCTGCTGCCGGACGGCACCCACGAGACCGTACGGCCGTACACGGCGTGGTGGCTGCGCGGGCACCCGGTGCTCGGCGGGCGCCGCCCCGCCGGTCTGCGCGCGGCCGGCGGCGACCCGCTGCTGCGCGGCCTGTACGACGAGGCCGACGCGACCGGCTTCGACGACGAGCAGGTGCTGCGCGCGCTGGGCGTGCGCACCTCGGTGGCCGCCCTGCTGGACGAGCCGGGCGGTGCCGCCGAGCTGCTGGACCGCCTCGCCGACCCCGGCCGCGAGGTCACCCCGGCCCAGCTGCACGCCCTGTACGGGGCGCTGGCCGAGCTGGACCCCGAGCAGGTGACCCTGCCGGACGAGCTGCGCGCGGTCGTCGACGGGAGGGTGGAGGTGGTGGACGCCGCCGACGCGGTCGTCGTCGACTCGCCGGACCTGCTGCCCTTCACCGAGGGGGTGCCCCTGCTGCCGGTGCGGCCGTCCCGGGCCGCCGAGCTGGCGGAGCTGTTCCAGGTGCGGCGGCTGAGCGAGTCCGTCACCGGGCGGGTCGACTCCGAGGGCACCGAGCACGACGTACCGGAGGCGGTGCGGGTCCTGCTCGGGCCGCGCACCCCGGCCTCCTACATCGAGCACGAGGAACTCGTCGTCGACGGCGTGGAGATCGACTGGCGGCTCACCGACGACGGCGTCCTGCACGCCGCCACCCTGGAGGGCGTCGCCGCCGGGCTGGCCTGGGCGGCCGGGCAGTGGCCGCGCCGCTTCGAGGTGGCGGCCCTGCTGGAGGACCCGTCGCGGACGGAGGAACTGGCCCGGGACCGCTGGTTCGACTGACCGGGGACCGGAAGATCACGCGGGCACGCGGCGGCCGACCCACCTCCACAGGACCTCCAGGGCGGCCGCCGCCACCGCCGCGATGCCCACCGCGATCCACGGCATCGTCACGCCCACCAGCCTCAGCGCGAAGAAGTCCTGGAGCCAGGGCACCACCAGCACCACCAGGAACGCCGCGCCCATCACCGCCACCAGCCCGATCCGCCACCAGGTGTAGGGGCGGGCGATGATCGCCAGCACCCACATGGAGATCAGGAAGAGGGTCAGCGTGGCCACGCTGGTCTCCGCGTCCAGGGCGTTCGGGCCGTGGTAGAAGTGCCGGGCCACGAGGTACGTCACGAAGGTCGCCGTCGCGGCCAGGACCCCGCCCGGGATCGCGTACCGCATCACCCGCCGCACGAAGTGGGGCTGGGCGCGTTCCTTGTTGGGGGCGAGGGCCAGGAAGAAGGCGGGGACGCCGATGGTCAGCGTGGACAGCAGGGTCAGGTGGCGGGGCAGGAACGGGTACTCCACCTGCCAGCACACCACCAGGATCGCCAGCAGCACCGAGTAGACCGTCTTGACCAGGAACAGGGTCGCGACCCGGGTGATGTTGCCGATGACGCGGCGGCCCTCGGCGACGACCGACGGGAGCGTGGCGAAGCTGTTGTTCAGCAGCACGATCTGCGCGACCGCCCGGGTGGCCTCCGAGCCCGACCCCATCGCCACACCGATGTCGGCGTCCTTCAGCGCCAGCACGTCGTTCACCCCGTCGCCGGTCATGGCGACCGTGTGGCCGTGGGACTGGAGGGCGCCCACCATGTCCCGCTTCTGCTGCGGGGTGACCCGCCCGAACACCGTGCCCTCGTCGAGCGCGTCCGCCATGGCGGCCCGGTCGGCGGGCAGCCGGCGGGCGTCGACGGTGGCGCCGCTCAGGCCCAGCTTGGCGGCGACCGCGCCGACGGAGACCGCGTTGTCGCCGGAGATGACCTTGGCGGACACGTTCTGGTCGGCGAAGTAGCGCAGGGTGTCGGCGGCGTCGGGCCGCAGCCGCTGCTCCAGCACGACCAGCGCGGCCGGCTCGGCGCCCTCGGCGACCCGGGGGTCGTCCAGGTCGCGGGCGGCGCGGGCGAGCAGCAGCACCCGCAGGCCCCGCTCGTTGAGCCGGTCGGCCTCGGCGAGGGCCGGGTCGTCGTCGGGCAGCAGCACGTCGGGGGCGCCCAGCAGCCACGTACTGGACTCGCCGTCGCCCTCGCTGAAGGAGGCGCCGCTGTACTTGCGGGCGGAGGAGAAGGGCAGCGACTCGGTGCAGCGCCACTCCTCGCTGTCCGGATAGGCGTCGATGATCGCCTGGAGGGAGGCGTTGGGGCGTGGGTCGGACTCGCCGAGCGCGCCGAGCACCTGCCGTACGTACGCCTCCTCGGACCCGTTCAGCATCCGCAGCTCGGTGACGTCCATGCCGCCCTCGGTCAGCGTGCCCGTCTTGTCCAGGCAGACGGTGTCCACGCGGGCGAGGCCCTCGATGGCGGGCAGCTCCTGCACCAGGCACTGCTTGCGGCCCAGCCGGATCACGCCGATCGCGAAGGCGACGGAGGTGAGCAGGACGAGCCCTTCCGGGACCATCGGCACGATGCCGCCGACCGTGCGGGCGACGGAGTCCTTCAGGTCGTTGTCCTTGACGACGAGCTGGCTGATGATCAGGCCGATCGCAGTCGGGACCATCATCCACGTCACGTACTTGAGGATCGTGGAGATGCCGGAGCGCAGCTCGGAGTGGACGAGGGTGAAGCGCGACGCCTCCTCGGCGAGCTGCGCCGCGTACGCCTCCCGCCCCACCTTGGTCGCCCGGAACGCCCCGCCGCCGGCCACGACGAAGCTGCCGGACATGACCTGGTCCCCCGGCCGCTTGACGACGGGATCGGCCTCGCCGGTGAGCAGCGACTCGTCGATCTCCAGCCCGTCCGTCTCGACGCACACCCCGTCGACGACGACCTTGTCCCCCGGCCCGATCTCGATGACGTCGTCCAGCACGATCTCGGAGGTGCCGACCTCGACGGCCGCCCCGTCCCGGCGCACGGTCGGCCGGACCTCGCCGATCAGGGCGAGCGAGTCGAGGGTCTTCTTCGCCCGCCACTCCTGGATGATCCCGATGCCGGTGTTGGCGAGGATCACGAAGCCGAACAGGCTGTCCTGGATCGGCGCGACGATCAGCATGATCACCCACAGCACGCCGATGATCGCGTTGAAGCGGGTGAAGACGTTGGCGCGGACGATGTCGACGGTGGAGCGGCTGCTGCGCACCGGCACGTCGTTGACCTGGCCGCGCGCCACCCGCTCGGCCACCTGTCCGGCGGTCAGCCCGGCCGCCCGCGACGGCAGCGGCACGGGGTGCACAGGGTCGAGTCCGGCTCCCGCGTCGATGTGCGTCATGCATTCGACGGTACGTGCGGATGTACGCGTTCACCCCCTGAATGCCGGGGAGATCCGACCGGGGGAGGAGCGGGGAAGAGCCGGGGAGGACCGGGGGAGGACCGGGGGAGGGCCGGGGGAGGACCGGGGGAGGACCGGGGAGGGCCGGGGGAGGACCGGGGCGGCTGTGGATGATGCCGTGGTACCGGAAAACCCGAGGCCGAGGAGAGGGATGGCGTTGAAGACGGACCCGGGTGCGGGGCACCCCTTGCGGAAGGCCGGGGCGGAAGAGGACGGCACCGGTCCCGTCGCCGCGAAGCGGGGCGCCGGCAGCCGCGTGGGGAGCGGGCTGCTGGGCGTTCTCTTCCTGCTCTTCGGCTTGGTCCTGGTCGGGTCCGGTTACGAGGAAGGCCCCAAGAAGGTGGCCGACGGCACCTTCGGGACGGTCGTCATCGAGCAGTGCGGCACGGACGCCGGCCGGGACGACGACGTGGAGTGCACCGGCACCTTCCGGTCCGACGGCGGCGGCATCCGCTACGACGTGGAGGACTTCGAAGCCGGTTCGGACCGCGACAGGGGCGAGAAGGTCGAGGCGGTGGCGTTCGGCCCCATGTCGTCCGAGCACGCCACCCCGGCGTCGCTCTATGTCGAGGGGGCGCGGTTCTGGTGCGTCGCCGCGTCGATGGCCGGCGTGGCGGTGTTCCCGCTGAGCGCCGCCTTCGCCCCCAGTGGACGCCGCATGCGACGCGGGACGCTCGTCACCGGCCTCGTCCTGCTCTTCGGCGGCCTGCTGGGCTGCGGCGTCTGTGTCCTGGCGAACTCCGTGCTGCTGTAGCCGCGGGCGAGGACCGGTCCACGACAAGGGGCCGGGGTCCCGGGGCTGTGGCCGGTTACCGCGCGGAGGAGTCCGGCTGCCGCGTCGCCGTGCCGCCCCCGGCCGCCCGCTTGATCGCCGCGTCCCGCCTGCGGACGTACCAGATGCCGACGAGTCCGAGCCCGCCTCCCGCCAGGCAGGTCCACAGCCACCAGGTGTGCCCGTGGTCGGCGAACCAGCCGTAGAAGGGCAGCTGCACCAGGAAGAGGACGAACCACACGAGGGTGCCGCCGGTGATGGTGGCGACCACGGGCCCCTCCAGGGGCTCCGGCGCCTCGTGCTTCGGGGTCCACTTCGCCATGCGCACAGCTTACGAGGCGGTCTCCTCCGGACTGGACCGGAGCGGACCGGAGCGGATCGGAGTGGGCGGGACCGGAGCGGATCGGAGTGGGCGGGACCGGAGCGGATCGGAGTGGGCGGGACCGGAGCGGATCGGAGTGGATCGGAGTGGGCGGGAGCGGACCGGACCGGAGCGGACCGGAGTGGGCGGGAGCGGACCGGACCGGAGCGGGTCGGAACAGATCGGTTCGGAGCAGTCCCCGCAAGGGTCTACGCGCGGAGATGGCGATATTGGAGTCGTACGTTCATACTGAAACCGTTTGTCTTTGTCCACTTCCGCTCGTAGAAAACACCAAGAGGCCGTGGGGGAGTCTCCTGGTGATGAGGTCCCGCATGTCCACCTCGGCCACCGCCAAGGTTCCCGCGCCCGACCAGCCGGAGGACCGGCCCCCCTACGGTGCGCTCGACCGCTACTTCAAGATCTCCGAGCGCGGCAGCACGGTCGCCCGTGAGGTCCGCGGCGGTCTCGCCACCTTCTTCGCGATGGCCTACATCATCGTGCTGAACCCGATCATCCTCGGCAGCGCGAAGGACATGTACGGCCACCAGCTGGACAACAGCCAGCTGGTCACCGCGACCGCCCTGACGGCGGCGTTCACCACGCTCCTGATGGGTGTCCTCGGCAACGTGCCGATCGCGCTCGCCGCCGGTCTCGGCGTGAACTCCGTCGTCGCGCTCCAGCTCGCCCCGCGGATGTCCTGGCCGGACGCCATGGGCATGGTGGTGCTGGCCGGTTTCGTGGTGATGCTGCTGGTCGCCACCGGCCTGCGCGAGCGCGTCATGAACGCCGTGCCCTACGGCCTGCGCAAGGCCATCTCCATCGGCATCGGCCTGTTCATCATGCTGATCGGCCTGGTCGACTCCGGCTTCGTCTCCCGCATGCCGGACGCCGCCCACACCACCGTCCCGCTCCAGCTCGGCGCGGACGGCCACCTCAACGGCTGGCCGGTGCTGGTCTTCGTCCTCGGCGCGCTGCTCACGCTGGCGCTGATCGTGCGCAAGGTTCCCGGCGCCATCCTCATCTCGATCGTCGTCATGACGGTCGTCGCGGTGATCATCAACCTGGTCGCCAAGGTGCCCTCCTGGGGCCTGACCACCCCGAAGTGGCCCGGCAACCCGGTCTCCACCCCCGACTTCGGCCTGGTCGGCCAGGTCAGCCTGTTCGGCGGCTTCGAGAAGGTCGGCGTCCTCACCGGCGTCCTGTTCGTCTTCACCGTCCTGCTGTCCTGCTTCTTCGACGCCATGGGCACGATCATGGGCGTCAGCGACGAGGCGAAGCTGACCGACGCCCAGGGCCAGATGCCCGGCATCAACAAGGTGCTGCTCATCGACGGCGTCGCGGTCGCCGCGGGCGGTGCCAGCTCGGCGTCGGCCACCACCTGCTTCGTGGAGTCCACGGCCGGCGTCGGCGAGGGCGCCCGCACCGGCCTGGCGAACGTCGTCACCGGCGCACTCTTCGCCGTCGCCCTGTTCCTGACGCCGATCGCCACGATGGTCCCCTCCCAGGCGGCCACCCCGGCGCTGCTCGCGGTCGGCTTCCTGATCCTGTCGAACTCCATCAAGGAGATCGACTGGGCCGACTACACGATCGCCATTCCGGCCTTCGTGACCATGCTGATGATGCCGTTCACCTACTCGATCACCAACGGCATCGGCATGGGCTTCATCACCTTCTCCGTGCTGCGCCTGGCGGCCGGGCGGGGCCGGGAGGTCCCGGCGGCGATGTACGTGGTGTCGGCGGTGTTCGCCTTCTACTGGCTGATGCCGGCCCTGGGCCTGACCTGAGTCCCCGAGCGGGCTACGGGGGTCAGGTGACCCCGTAGAAGCGTTCCGTCTCCTCGACGGCGGTCTGGAACCGCTCGTCGAAATCGTTGCGAATGAGCGTCCGGACGACATAGTCCTGGACGCTCATTCCTCTTCTGGCCGCATGGTGCCGGAGCCGTTCGAGCAGCTCCCCGTCCATCCGCAGGCTGAGCACACTGGTCTCCATGGTCCCCATGGACACGAGGGTCACCTCACGCGACCGGGTGGTGCGTGTCTTTCCGGAAACAGCTCACTCGTTCGGGTGAAGCGGGGTTCCGTGGTCGGGCTCACGGGCAGAAAGCCCTGTCCCCGGTGGTATTTCGTCAGACTAATGAGTTACGCTAAAGACATGCCGGACCTCACCCATGGCGACGACGCCGCCGCCGTGAACTCCCTGCGATCCGCCGTGATGCGGCTGTCCCGTCGGCTCAAGCACCAGCGCGTCGACGAGTCGCTCAGCCCCACCGAGATGTCGGTGCTCGGCACCCTGGCCCGCTGCGGCCGGGCCACCCCGGGCGAACTCGCCCGCAAGGAACACGTCCAGCCGCCGTCGATGACCCGCATCGTCGCGCTGCTGGAGGCCAAGGGGCTGGTCCGTCTGGAGCCCCACCCCGAGGACCGGCGCCAGAAGGTGGTGACGCAGACCGAACAGGCCGAGGCGATGCTCGAGGAGAGCCGCCGCAAGCGGAACGCGTTCCTGGCCTCGCTGGTCGAGGAACTCGACGAGGACGAGTGGGCGGCACTGCGCGCCGCCGCCCCCGTGCTGGAGAAACTCGCACACCTGTAGCAGCGCGATCCCGAGGAGGCGACCCATTTGAGTACGGGACCCGGAGCAGCTTCCGTCCCCGCACCCGGCACCCACGACACCCCCCGCAAGGCGTCGATGTTCGCCTCCTTGAAGGTCAGGAACTACCGCCTGTTCTTCCTGGGGCAGGTCGTCTCCAACATCGGCACCTGGATGCAGCGCATCGCCCAGGACTGGCTGGTGCTCTCCCTCACCGGCTCCTCCGCCGCCGTCGGCATCACCACCGCCCTGCAGTTCCTGCCGATGCTCCTGTTCGGCCTCTACGGCGGTGTCCTCGTCGACCGGCTCCGCAAGCGCCCCACGCTGCTGGTCACCCAGACGTCGATGGCGCTCACCGCGCTGTTCCTCGCCGTCCTCACCCTCACCGGCCACGTCCAGGTCTGGCACGTCTACGTCGCCGCCTTCGCGATGGGCCTGGCCACCGTCGTCGACAACCCGGCCCGTCAGTCCTTCGTCTCCGAGCTGGTCGGCCGCGACCAGCTCCAGAACGCGGTCAGCCTGAACTCGGCCAACTTCCAGTCGGCCCGCCTGGTCGGCCCCGCCGTCGCCGGCCTGATGATCACCGGCGTCGGCACCGGCTGGGCGTTCCTCTTCAACGGCCTGTCCTTCGTCGCGCCCCTGACCGGCCTGCTGCTGATGCGCGCCCGCGAGCTGCACGTCGTCGAGCGCGCCCCGCGCGGCAAGGGGCAGCTGCGCGAGGGCCTGCGCTACGTCGCCGGGCGCCCCGAGCTGACCTGGACCATCGTCCTGGTCGGCTTCATCGGCACCTTCGGCTTCAACTTCCCCGTCTTCCTCTCCGCCTTCGCCGACGACGTCTTCCACGCGGGCGCGGGCGAGTACAGCCTCTTCAACACCCTCATGGCCGTCGGCTCGCTCACCGGCGCCCTGCTGGCCGCCCGGCGCGGCAACGCCCGGCTGCGGGTGCTGATCGTGGCGGCCGTCGCCTTCGGCGTGCTGGAGATCGTGGCCGCGCTCTCCCCGTCGCTGTGGCTGTTCGCGCTGCTCATGACCCCCATAGGGATCTTCAGCATGACGGTCAACGTCACCGCGAACACCAGCGTCCAGATGGCCACCGACCCGGCCATGCGGGGACGGGTGATGTCCCTCTACATGATGGTCTTCCTCGGCGGCTCCCCCATCGGCGCCCCGATCGTCGGCTGGATCACCGACACCTACGGCGCCCGGGTCGGCTTCGCCGCCGGCGGCACCATCGCGGCGGCCTCCGCCGTGGTGATCGCCCTGGTCCTGGCCCGCGTCGGCAACCTGCGCCTGTCGGTCGGCTGGCACGCCGGGCATCCGCGGGTGCGGGTCGAGCGGCGCGAGGACCTCGCACCGGCGGCGTGACCGGCCGGGCGGGGGCGGGGGCGCCGACGGTGTGCCCGGCCGGGCGGGGGCGCCGGCGGGGTGGCCCGCGGGCGGGTGAGGGGCGCGTCAGTCGCGGGGGAACTCGCCGGTCTTCAGGACGATGCCGACCGGGGTGCCGGTGAGGTCGACGTCCTCGCCGAAGCCGAAGCTGACGCTGCCGTGGTACGTGCCGTCCTTCGGCAGGGTGTGCAGGTGCCACTCGCCGGTGTACGGGTCGACGATCAGGTAGGCCGGCACCTCGGCGGCGGCATAGGCGTCCTTCTTCGGCCCGTAGTCGTTGGCCGCGGTGTTCCTGGAGATCACCTCGGCGACGAATTCGACGTCCTCGTGGCGCCAGCGGCCCTTGTCGTCCTTCACCGAGCGATCGGCGAAAGCCGCCACGTCACAGGCGAAGCCGTTCAGATGCCCCGGGAAGTCGATCCGCACATCCGACGCCAGCCGGCTGCGTGGATAGGTGGCCCGTACTTGTTCCAGGATGCCGAGGATGATCTCGAAGTGAGTCTGCCGCTGCGGTGACATGAAGATGTGACCCCCGACGATCTCGGCCTTGTATCCCTCGGGGACGGGCATCTTCTCGAGCCACTCGAACATGACGTCCAGCGTGAGCTCGCCGCTCTCCTCGGCCATCTCGATCCTGTCGTCGAGGACGGTCATCGTGGCGCTCCTCCCCGGCCGCACCTCGGGCGAGTGCGCGGCCGCGCGGTACAACGATACGCACGGTGGCCAGGGCACGCCCGGACCCGCGGGCGGGGAGGCCGGGACGGGCACACTGGCCCCATGAGACTCTTCGCCGCCGTGCTGCCCCCCGACGAGGTGATCAGGGCGCTCGCCGCCGAGATCGACCGGCTGAAGCGGCTGCCCGGCGCGGACGGGCTGCGCTGGACCGGCCGCCCGGGGTGGCACCTCACGCTCGCGTTCTACGGCGAGGTCGACGACACCCTCGTACCGGACCTGTCGGACCGCCTGGCGCGGGCCGCCCACCGCACCGAGCCCTTCCGGCTGGCCCTGAGCGGCGGCGGCCAGTTCGGCCGTGGCCGCGCCCTGTGGGCCGGGGCGGAGGGCGACCTGGACACCCTGGCCCTGCTGGCCGGCCGCGCCGAGGCGGCCGGCCGCAAGGCGGGCGTGGAGATGGGGGAGCACCGCCGCTACAAGGCCCACCTGACGGTGGCGCGCAGCCGGGACGCGACCGACACCCGCCCGTACGTCGACGCCCTCGCCTCCTTCACCGGCCCCTCCTGGACCGTGGAGGAGCTGGTCCTGGTCCGCAGCAACCTGCCGAGGTCCGGTACGGAGGGCGAACGGCCCCGTTACGAGCCGGTCGGCCGCTGGCCGCTGGGCGCCTCCGGTTAGGCTCGAAGGCGTGGACCCGAAGACCCGGAACCGGATCATGGCCGGTGTGCTCGTGCTGATGCTCGTGGTGGTGGCGGTGGCGGCGGCCGTAGGAAACTAGCGACGACCGGCGTCGGCCGGCGACGACTGGCGACAGCCGGCTTCACCTGGCGACAGCCGGCTTCACCGCGGGCCCTGCGCGGACCCGCGCAGGGCCACCGCCTCGCACAGGGCCACCGTACCGCCCCACCATCGCGTGCCCGGGACTACCAGGCGAACGCCTCCGGAGAGGGCCCCGGCCCGGGGAAGATCTCGTCCAGCCCGGTCAGCAGCTCGGCCGACAGCTCCAGCTCGACGGCCCGCAGCGCCGAGGCGAGCTGCTCGGCGGTGCGCGGACCGACGATCGGACCCGTCACGCCCGGCCGGGTCAGCAGCCAGGCCAGCGCGGCCTCGCCCGGCTCCACCCCGTGCTTGTCGAGCAGGTCCTCGTACGCCTGCACCTGCGCCCGCACGGCGGGGTCGGCGAGGGATTCGGCGGCCCGGCCGGTGGTCCGGCGCGCGCCCTGGACCTCCTTCTTGAGGACGCCGCCCAGCAGACCGCCGTGCAGCGGCGACCACGGGATGACACCGAGGCCGTAGTCCTGCGCGGCCGGGATGACCTCCATCTCGGCGCGGCGCTCGGCGAGGTTGTACAGGCACTGCTCGCTGACCAGGCCGATGGTCCCGCCGCGCCGGGCGGCGACCTCGTTCGCCTGGGCGATCTTGTAGCCGGGGAAGTTGGACGATCCGGCGTAGAGGACCTTGCCCTGCTGGACCAGGACGTCGATCGCCTGCCAGATCTCCTCGAACGGGGTGTTCCGGTCGATGTGGTGGAACTGGTAGAGGTCGATGTAGTCGGTCCGGAGCCGCTTGAGGCTGGCGTCGACGGCCCGCCGGATGTTCACGGCGGACAGCTTGTCGTGGTTGGGCCAGACCTCTCCGTCCGGGCCCATGTTGCCGTACACCTTGGTGGCCAGGACGACCTTGTCCCGCCGTCCGCCGCCCTGCGCGAACCAGTTGCCGATGATGCTCTCGGTACGGCCCTTGTTCTCGCCCCAGCCGTAGACGTTGGCGGTGTCGAAGAAGTTGATGCCGGCGTCCAGCGCCGCATCCATGATCGCGTGACTGTCGGCCTCGTCGGTCTGCGGACCGAAGTTCATCGTGCCGAGGACGAGCCGGCTGACCTTGAGACCTGTGCGTCCGAGCTGCGTGTACTTCATGGTCCACAAGCCAACGACCTGGAGTGGACTCTAAGCAAGGGAGGCGTGCGCCTGCCGGCCCGCCGGCCCGGGTGCCGCCCGTGGCGGGGGCGGGGAGAGAGGCCGCTGAGGAGGTGGAGGGAAGTGGTGGGGCGGGTGGCCGGTAGGGGGACTTTCGGGTAATCATCTGGCCACGGGGCTTGAGTCGGGGGGACACCGGGTGGGAAGTCGTGGGCTGGGGGCGGTCGTGACGGCTCTGGCCGCGCTGTGGTGCGTCTTGGCCGCTCCGGCGCCCGCCCACGCCGCGGAGAGGGCGGACGACGTGTGTGCCGCGGCGGGACTCGCCGGGGCGAGGGTCGGCACGGCGGTGAGGTTCCAGCACGGCAACCGCACGTACACCAAGGTCACCACGGAACTGACGGTCGACGTCCCCGCCGGCTGGAAGCACGCCGGGGACCTGCTGCTCGGTGAGGGCAGTCGTGCGTACGGCACGGCACTGTCCTGCCTCACCCGGCGTGAACCGGGCCAGCACCGGCGCTGGACGGAGTGGAGGCCCGGTCAGCCGGTGGTGACCGCGAAAGGCGACCGCGTCAGGGTCGCCGTCAAGGCGCACACCTGGGTGAGCCAGTACCGGTCCTTCATCGAGGTCGGGATCTGGCGCGTACAGGCACGGGCGGAGCTCTGGAATGTGACGCTCCAGCCACCGCCGGCGCTGAAAGGCGCCCACTGGGACAAGATCGTTGTGGATCCCGGTGCCGTCGGAGCCGAGACCGCGAAGCCCCGGCCGACGACGGGGGAAGGAGCCTCCGCCCTCGTGTGGCGCCCCGCGAAGGAGGACGGGGAGCAGCGCAAGGAGGACGGGGAGCAGCGCAAGGCGGACGGGGAGCAGCGCAAGGAGGACGGGGAGCAGCGCAAGGCGGGCGCGGAGAAGGCGGAGAAGGCGGGCGCGGAGAAGGCGGAGGAGGCGGGCGCACCCGCGCCTCCGGCCGTCACGGTTTCCCTTCGGCCCCCCTGGCAGCGTTCCTGGGCCGCGCAGGGCGATCGCCTGATCGCCGCGGGACTCGACCGCTTGGGGAGTCTGCTGTGGGTGTCGGCCATCTCCGGCCTCCTGCTGGCCGGGGCCTTCCGCTACCGCCGGCGCCCCCCGAGCGTCACGGCGGCGCAACACCGCACCCTGCGCAACCTCGTCGAGTGGGCCGTTGCCGTGGTCGCCCTCTCGCTGCTCACCCAGGTCGACGATCTGATGCGCCGGTACGAGGAGAGGCAGAGCGTGACCGGCGCCTGGCTCGACGAGCAGATCCTCCGAGGCCACGTCTTCGCCCTCGCCGCCGCCGTCCTGCTGTTCTGTCACGGCCGGCCGCCCGCGCGGTTCTGGGCGGCGGGAGGACTGCTGGCCCTTCCGCCGCTGGTGACGATGAGTGTGCCGGAGCCGTTCGGCCTGCGTCCGTCACGGCTGGGAGAGGAATACCGGGCCTCGGGCATCGCCCTCGCCGCGGAGACCACCGCCGCCTGCTGTGTCATGGCGCTGACCGTGCTCGGCTTCGTCACCGTGGCCTGGAGGCTCGCCGCCGACGGTGGTCTGCTGCCGCCGAGCCGCCGCCTCCCGGGGCGTGCGCGGGCACTGCGGCTGCGCGTGGCCGGCCCGGCCGTCGGCGCGTGGACCGTCGTGCTGGCTGTCTGCGGAGCGCTCGCGGTGGACCGCAACTGGCGGCGCGCCACGTGGCTCAGCGACCGGACCGCGGACGCGTACGGGATCGACCACAGGATCGACTTTCTCTGGGAAGCGGTGTGGTCCCTTTCCGGCGGACAGGAGTGGATCGTCAACTACGGCTGGATGCTCACCAGCGTGGCGGTGCTCGCCGTCCTGCGTACGTGGCGCGCCTCCCTCCCGGCGTCCTCGCCGGCGTCGGCCATGTCACCGCTCGACGACCGGGCGGACCGCCTGCTGTTCCTCACGTTCTTCCCGCTCGCCGTCGGCATCGGCGGCGGTTACCACCTCGCCAGTGCCCTCCCCTGGGCCCTGTGGATACCCGTGTACATGCTCGCCCTGTACGGAGCGGCCACCCTCTTCGCCAAGAACGCCGTTCTGGCCCAGCCTCTCGTCGTCTCGGGACGGCCACTGGCCACGGAAGCGGACGCCGGTGCCCGTGCGGCGCTGCTGGAGAAGTCCCGGCACTACCGCGAGACGCACGCCGAACTGCGCCGCCTCGACCAGGGACTGTTCGGTGACGTGCCGCCCGTGCGGAAGAACCTGGAAAGGAAGCTGGACAAGCTGCACGACTGGCCCACCGGCGGTTCCCCGGCCCTTCGTGAGCGACTTCCGGCGCAAGTGTCGGTGGTCGACGCGGCCCTGGCGCTGGGACCGCGGGACGAGTGGTGGGCCAACGGCGTCCGAGGGGCCCGTTTCGCTCTCCTCCCCGGTGTGCCGGCCGCTGTCCTGGGCATGTGGGCCGACTGGGTGCGAGGGGAGGCGTGGCAGGACACGCTCGGGGACCCGTTCGGACTGCCGGGCATGGCGCTCGGCATCCTCTACTGGCTGGTCACGTGGGTCGGGGCGGGATTCGTCCTGGGCGCCCTGTGGCGTGTGCTGCCCGGCCGGCGCGGCGCCGCCAAGGCCCTTCCCGTCGCCGCCGCCTTCGCGCTGCCGGTCGGCCTGGACGCGCTGGTGGGATGGTTCACGCGCGAGGGCAGCGCCAACCTCGCGCTGTACGCCTCGACGATGCTTCTCGTGCTCACCGTGACCGGCATCGCGCTCGATCTCGACACCTTCCAGGGCGAGCGCCGTTACTGGCAGACCCGCCTCGGGCTTCTGCTGTCGGTCTACCAGATGCGCTACTACTCGCTGCAGGTCGCCTATCTCATCGCCCAGGTCATCGCCGTCATCTCGATCTGGCAGTTCTTCGCCGAGCCCTCCGCGTCACCGCCGTCCGGTGACAAGTGACGTGACCCGGCCGCGGCGCCGTCGCGGCGGCGGGGCGGCGGGGCGGAGGGGCGGAGGATCGACGGGGAGGGAGGGGCGGGTACGGCACCGTCACCGGGCGCTCAGGAACCGGGTCCGCGCGTGACCTGGTCGCGGGGGAACCTGCCGGTCTCAAGGGCGAGGTCGAGGACGGTGCCGGTGAGGTCCACGTCCTCGCCGAAGACGACCCGGGTCTCCGTGGTGTAGTCGCCGTCCTTGGGGTGGGTGAAGACGTGGCACCTGCCCTGGTAGGGGTCGGCGACGAGGTACAGGGGGACCTCGGCGACGGCGTAGGCGGTCTTCTTGGGGCCGTAGTCGTCGGCCGCGGTGCCCGCCGAGATCACCTCGGCGACGAACTCGACGTCCTCGTGGCGCCAGCGGCCCTCGGCGTCCTTCTCCGCCGACTCGCGGAGCTTGACGACGTCCGGGCAGAAGCCGTTGGCGTGGCCCGGGAAGTCGATGCGGACGTCGGAGAGGACGGTGGCGTCCATTCCGAACCTCTCCGTGATCGCGTAGGCGATCTGGAAGATGATCTTCCAGTGGGGGTCGCGCTGCGGCGTCATGTGGATGTTGCCCCCGACGATCTCGACCCTGTATCCCTCGGGGACGGGCATGCGCTCCAGGCGCCGGAACCACTCGTCCAGACGCTCGTGGTCGACGTCGGCCATCTCGATCCTGTCGTCGAGGACGGTCATCGTGGCGTTCCTCCCCGGCCGGCCCACCGGCGGGCACGGCCGCGCAGTACAACGATACG
The DNA here is from genome assembly GCF_040628835.1 of Streptomyces sp. NPDC006134. Lineage (NCBI taxonomy): Bacteria > Bacillati > Actinomycetota > Actinomycetes > Kitasatosporales > Streptomycetaceae > Streptomyces > Streptomyces sp. NPDC006134. The sequence continues at coordinate 176,869 of NZ_JBEXTV010000002.1, forward strand.
CACGGTGACGGGGGCACGCGGGCCCCGCGGACCCCCGGCCAACCGTCGTACGGGGCGGCTTAACCGTCGTACGGGCCGCCCAGCCCCCACGCGTCGTCCATCGCCGCCGCGAACGCCGCCGCGATCTTGTGCTCGCCGCTCTCGTTCGGGTGGGTGCCGTCGTAGGTGTCGGTGTGGATGTCGTACGACGGCGGGGGCGAGGCCATGACCAGGGGGGAGGACGTCTCGTCCAGGTCGGCGGCCGTCTTCGCCAGCAGTTCGTTGAAGTGGGCGACCTGGGCGGCGAAGGGGGCGTCGTGCTCGGCCCGGATGTTGGGGGTGACGGGGAGCAGGACCATGCGGATGCGCGGCTTGGCCGCGCGGGCGGCGGCGACGAAGTCCCGCACGTTGTCCGCCGTCTGTTCCGCGTCGGTGTAGAAGCCGAGGTCGATCAGGCCGAGGGAGACCAGCAGGACGTCCGCCCGGTGGGCGCGGACCGCCTCGCCGATCAGCGGGGCCATGTGGAACCAGCCCTCGCCCCAGCCGGCCAGGTGGCCCCGGGGGAAGTCCGGGTCGGCGTACGCGTACGAGACGGGGGCCTCGGCCTCCTTGTCGTACAGCGTCTCGCGCGGGCCGACGAACGTGAACGGGCCGCCGTACGCCGCGCACAGGTGCCGCCACAGGCGGTAGCGCCAGGTGTGCTCCCCCGCGCTCCCGATCGTCATGGAGTCACCGACGGGCATGAACCTGAGCATCAGATCATCATGGACGATCGGGCGGACACCCGCGATGTGAGCCCGGACACCCCCGTGAACATCCGTACGCGGTGGCAGGCTTGGGGCATGCGCCGACCCTTCGCCCTCCTCGCCGCCGCCCTGCTCGTGGGCGCCCTCGCCGCCGCGCCCGCCTCCGCCGCCGACGGCGGGGAGGACGGGAACGCCGGGAACGCCGGGAACACCGGGAACACCGGGAATGCCGGGAACGACGGGTTCACGATCGAGGACCCGCGCATCACCGAGTCCAGCGGGCTGGCCGCCTCCCGCCTCCACCCCGGGATCTTCTGGACGCACAACGACAGCGACGACGGGCCGTACCTGTACGCCGTGGACGGCCGGACGGGGAAGACCGCCGCCCGGATCACCCTCACCGGCATCGGCACACCGCGCGACGTCGAGGCGGTCTCCGTCGGGCCCGGGGGCCGGATCCTCGTCGGTGACATCGGGGACAACTTCGGCGGGCGGTGGCCGCACGTGTGGATCTACGAGCTGCCCGAGCCGAAGGAGCTGCGGGACCAGACGGTCCGGGCCACGCAGTACGTCGTCACGTACGCGGACGGGCCCCGGGACGCCGAGTCGCTCGTCGTGCACCCGAAGACCGGGCGCGTCTACATCGTCGACAAGAAGGAGGACGGCGGGCACCTGTACGAGGGGCCGGCCGAGCTGTCCGCCTCGGGCACCAACGTCTTCCGGCCAGTCGCCCCCGTCGACCTGTGGGCGACCGACGCGGCGCTCTCCCCCGACGGGGAGCGGCTCGCGGTGCGCGGGTACTTCGGCGGGATCTGGTACGCCTGGAACGGCGGCCGGATCGAGCGCAAGGGGCGGCTCGACGTGCCGTTCCAGCGGCAGGGGGAGTCCGTCACCTACTCCGCCGACGGGACGAGGCTGCTGTACGGCAGCGAGGGTGAGGGCAGCGAGGTGCGGGCCGAGGACGCGCCGGGCGGGGGCGAGGGGTCCGGGGAGCCGTCGGCCGGGACGCGTGCGTCCGGTTCCGGCTCGGGAGCGGACGGGGGCGGCGGCCTGGCCGGCATGAGCGGCACGGGCAAGGCGGCCCTCGCCGTGGCGGTCGCGCTGGGCGCGCTGTACGGGCTACGCCGGTTGTTCCGGCGGGGCTGAGGCGGGCCGCTCCCGTTCCTGCTCCCGTTCCCGCTCCGCGCGGCGCGCCGCCACCAGGACCTCCAGGCCGTCCAGGATGCGCCGGAGGCCGAACTCGAAGTGGTCGAAGGCGGGGCTCCAGGTGTCCTCGGCGAGGGAGGCCAGGACCGGATAGCGGCCGGTCGTCATGACCTTCTCCAGGACCGGGGCCTGCGCCGCGTAGAACTCGGCCGTCGTCAGGCCGGACTTGCGCTCGGCCTCCTCCTGGTAGACCTGCGTGCGCGCCGCCCCGGCGACGTACCCGTCGATCATGATGATCGCGGAGACCAGTTCCGGGTCGCTCAGGCCCATCGGCTTGATGCGGGCCAGTACCTTCTCCATGCCGTCGAGCGCGCCGGGGCCGAGGATCGGGCGGGACTGGTTGACGTGGAGCAGCCAGGGGTGGCGGCGGTACAGGGCGAGGGTGCCGCGGGCCATGGTCTCCAGGGCCGAGCGCCAGGAGCCGTCGCCGGGGCCGTCCGGATCGCCGGAGGGGCGCTGGACGCGGTCCAGCATCAGGTCGAGCAGCTCGGCCTTGCCGGGGACGTAGCGGTACAGGGACATCGCGCCGGTGCCGAGCTCGGTGGCGACGCGGCGCATCGAGACCGCCTCCAGCCCCTCGGCGTCCGCGACCCGGACGGCCGCCTCCACGATCCGGTCCAGGGTCAGGCCCGGCTTGGGGCCCCGGCTGGGGCGCGGACCGACGTCCCACAGCAGTTCGAGCGTGCGGGCGATGTCACCGCTGCCGCTGGTCTCCGTACCGCCGCTGCTGCTGCCGGTCTTGCCGCTGGTCATGGGCTCAGCTTAAGTCCCGCGGGCCGGTCCGCCGGTAAAAACTGAGTACACCGTACGCGTGAATCGGGTACGGTGTACTCAGTTCGACCGAGAGGGACCGGGAGGGGCGTATGGACGGACATGGCGGTCACAGCGGATACGGCGGAGATGGCGGAGGCGGCGGTTACGCGGTGTGGGCCGAGGCCCTGGAGAAGCGGTACGGCGAGAAGCGGGCCCTGGACGGCTTCGACCTCGCCGTCCGCGAGGGCACCGTGCACGGGCTGCTCGGCCCGAACGGCGCCGGGAAGACCACCGCCGTGCGCATCCTGTCCACGCTGATCGAGCTGGACGGGGGACGGGCGACGGTGGCGGGCCTGGACGTGGCCCGGCAGCCGCGCGAGGTGCGCGCCCGGATCGGGCTCACCGGGCAGTACGCGGCCGTGGACGAGGTGCTCACCGGGCGGCAGAACCTGGAGATGTTCGGGCGGCTGTTCCACCTGGGCGGGAAGCGGGCGCGGCTGCGGGCCGCCGAGCTGCTGGAGCGGTTCGACCTGGCCGACGCCGCCGACCGGGGCGTCGGCAAGTACAGCGGCGGCATGCGGCGCCGCCTCGACCTCGCCGCCTCGATGATCCTCGCCCCGGCCGTGCTGTTCCTGGACGAGCCGACGACCGGCCTGGACCCCCGCAGCCGAGGCGAGGTCTGGGAGTCGGTGCGGGCGCTGGTCGCGAGCGGCACGACGGTGCTGCTGACCACGCAGTACCTGGAGGAGGCCGACAAACTCGCCTCCCGCATCACCGTCATCGACCGGGGGCGGGCCATCGCCGACGACACCCCCGACGGGCTGAAGGACCTGGTCGGCGGCGACCGCGTCGAGGTCGTCCTCGCCGAACGCGCCGACCTCCCGCGCGCGGTGAAGGTGGTCGCCCGGGTGTGCGAGGGCGAACCCGAGACGGACGAGGCGGAGCTGCGGGTGCACGCCCCGGTCACCGACCGGGTCGCCGCCCTGACCGAGGTGGCCCGCACCCTCCAGGACGAGGGCGTCCGGGTCGAGGACATCGGGCTGCGCAGGCCCAGCCTCGACGACGTGTTCCTGCGCCTGACCGGACACCGCACGGAGGACGCGCAGGAGACCTCACGGAAGACCTCGAAGGAGACCTCACGGAAGACCTCGAAGGAGAAGGAGACCGCGGCATGAGCGCCCTCGACCTGACCGTGCCGGACAGCCGGGGCCGGCTGTACTGGCTGCTCGCCGACTGCTGGAACATCGTCCGCCGCGGCCTGACCCACTACCGGCGCCAGCCCGTCAACATCGTCTGGCAGCTCGGCTTCCCCATCCTGTCCGTGCTGCTGTACGGCTATGTCTTCGGCAGCGCGATGAAGGTGCCCGGCGGCGGGGACTACAAGGACTTCCTGATGCCGGGCATGTTCGCGATGACGATGGCCTTCGGCTTCGTCAACACCGCGACGCTCGTGGTGTACGACTCCACCAAGGGCGTCATCGACCGGTTCCGCTCCATGCCGATGGCCTCCTCCGCGGTGGTCGCCGGACGCGGGGTGACCGATCTGCTGGTCGCCGCCGCCGAGTTGGCGATCATGATGCTGACCGCGCTGGCCATGGGCTGGCGTCCGGACGGCGGCTGGGGCTTCCTGGCCGCGTTCGGGCTGCTGCTGTGGCTGCGGTTCGCCCTCATCTGGATCGGGGTGTGGCTCGGGCTGCTCGTGCCCAACCCGGAGGCGGCGGGCGGCCTGTTCGCGGTCGCGTTCCCACTGACGATGATCTCCAGCATCTTCGTCGCGCCCCAGCTCATGCCCGGCTGGCTCGGCTGGCTGGCGGCCTGGAACCCCCTGTCCTCCACGGCCGCGGCCACCCGCGACCTGTTCGGCACACCGGCCGGCGGCGGCGCGTCGTGGGTCGAGCAGCACGCGCTGCTGATGGCCGGGGTGTGGCCGCTGGTACTGACGGCGATCTTCCTGCCGCTGGCGGCACGGAGGTTCCAGCGGCTTAGCCGCTGAGGGGCGTTGCGGCGGCGGGGGCACACGAGTCCTGGCCGTACCCGATGGGGGCGGGGCGACAGAGGACCGGGGAGAGCCGATCTCCCGGGACGGCCCGGACGCCGTATGAAGCCGTACGAAGGTGGGGGGTGGGGATGGCAAGATGTCTCCAGTCCCGAGCTGGGTGCCGGGGCCTGTACGACCCACCCCCCATGGCCGCGAGTCCCTCACGATCTCCGTCCGGCCCATCACGGAGCACCGTAACCCCAGCCACTGACAACACGGTCGGCCCAAGGGCCAAAGGCCACGGGGCACCTGTACAGCAGACGGTCCAGGTGCCCGGTCGGGGCTCCGGTGAGTGGCTGCGGGGCATCCCTTGTCCCGGACGGCCAGGGCGTTCGAGGGGGGTGAGCAAGACGGCTCGACGAGTGTCGCGGGTGTCTCTGAGTCGCCTGCGGCGTCCGTCCCAGGGTGAGGGGGAAGACGGAATGTCCGAGTACGGCTTCGACTACAGCCATGCGCCGGATGAGGTCATCGCCGCCAGGAACGAACTGGCCGGTCAGGTGCGCGCCGAGCTGCGACGCGCCGGTCTGACCGCTTTCCTGCACGACTCTCAAGAGGGGGAACAAGCCGGTGCGGTGGTGTACGTGGACCGTGGCGCCGATGTGTCGTGCGGCGTGTCCGTGGGATGGAGGTGCGACCCGGGCATGATCCAGGCCGCCTGCGACAAGCTTCGGGAAGGCGACCCGACTGCGCCCGTTGTCCGCTACCCCGGAATGATCGCTATGTACATGCAGAAGGCGCTGGTCAAAATCCTGCTGTCGGCTGGTTTCGTGGCAACGCCGGAGAACGACGACATGAACCCTGATCATGTTCAGGTGTTCGAGAGGAGGTCCGGCCCGATGTTCGCGCCCACGGCGAAACCTTGATCGGTCATCGCTTTGGATCATGCCCTTACCGAGGGGGTGTGGGCTGTGGCGGACGGTCGGGGAATGAGCCTGCTGCCTCGGCATCGATCTTTCGCGGGTGCCTCCCGGCGGAGCCGGAACATCATTTCACCTTTGGCGCCTGACGGAAGGTCGATTCCGGTGTCGCGGACGGGTGGGGGTGGTGACGCGCTCTCTGACGGATGAACGGCAAGCTGAGGGACGAGGTGCGTGTGACTGAGCCAAGATTCGACCTGCCTCCCAAGGCCCCACCCGAAGTCATCGCCGAGCGTGACGCACTGGCTGACGAGGTCTGCCGGGAACTGGGCCGGGCCGGGCTTCCCGCCCACCGGGGCGACCGCGGTGGCGAACCACGCAGCAAGCCAGGGGCGGAGGTTCACGTGGATCCTCTCGCCGAAGGCGGTGTGTTCGTGGACTGGGGCACGGACGAAGGGCTGAGCACTGCCGCTCTGGGCCTTTTTGTGAAGGGGATCGACTACTCGGATCCGCCTGAAGTCGTCCGTCATTACCAAGCCGTCCACGACTGCATGCGGGACGCTCTGCTGGGAATTTTGGCCTCGGCAGGGTTTCAGGTCGAAGAACCGGATGGGCACGCACACGGGAGCATGGTCCGTGTGAAGGGCCTGCGGTCCTGATCCACCCACCTGTCAGGCACGTCGAAACCGAGCCGTATTGGTTTCAACGGGGCCCGCCGCATACGCTGATCAAAGCGCGGACTTCCGACTCCCGGAGGGTGCGGGCCCCGGAAGCGGTGCAGGAACGGCCGACCGGTGATCGGAAGGGAAACCGCTGGAGATCCATCTGCGGAACAGCCTGCACGAGCGGATCTCCGAGAAGGTCGGAGACGACACCGAACACAGTTTCCTGTCGTTGTGTCGCGAGGCACCCGGAAACAGCGTCCTGCGGGGCGTGCAGGCAGTCGGTGACACGATGTTCAACGAGCTGCAGTGCCGCCGCCTGGTGGCCGAGTTGAGCGGGCTGCCCGAGGGGAGCCGGACGCAGGTGGTCCGCCAGGTCACGGAGTTGGCACGCCGAGCGGTCTCCTGCCGTGGTTATGTGTACATCTCAGGAGACTGACGTTCTTGGCCGGACGGGGCGGCACTTCGAGGAGGACGAACCCCATGCCCCTTGTCGTTTACGTGGAGGACCAGAACCACGAACGCATGGCCAAAACCCACGAAGATCACAAGGGGACCTTTCTGTCCTTGTGCGAAGCGGCGCCCGAGGGCAGCATCCTGCGTGCGGTGAACCGCTACGGCGACACGATGTTCAATGAGATCCAGCTCGTGCGGTTCGTGGCCGAACTGAACGAGCTGCCTCCCGAGAAGAGGAACAGCACGGTGCGGAAGCTCGCGGCCGCCGCCGAGTTCGCGATCGCCTCCCACGGTTATCTCTTCTTCGTGGGAGAACCCTTCGAGCCGCGGAGTGTCACGGTCTGAGGACGTACGGCCGTACCACCTCGTCGTCGGTGTGCCAGGCAGGCGGCCGAGGACGTGGCGGGATCCGCCGGCAGGTTTCCTCACAGGGGAAGGGCAGGTAGCGGCCGGCCGCGCGGGAGCGCTTGTGCCAGCGGCGCCAGCGCGCCTCGTACGGGGTCGGGAGCCGCCATACGTACGGGTCCGGTGACCGGGTTTCCCGCGCGAGGTCACGGTCGTCCGCCTCGGGGCGGGTGAGCACGCGGACGACCGCTTCACGGATCAGCCGGAACATGCGCTTTCGGCTCCGGCGAGCGTGAACCTGGCCCACACGCACTTCGTGTACGGCTCCTGCCGGTGCCCCCAGGCGTCGGCCAGTGCCGCCACCAGAGCCAGTCCGCGTCCGCCTTCCTCGTCTGGGTCCGGGACGTGGAGCCGGGGGAGTCTGTTCCGGTCCGGGTCGGAGACCTCCAGGACCAGGTCCGGCCCGTCGAGGGTCAGCGTCACCTTGATCTGGGCGTGGGAGACCCGGCAGTGATTCACGGCGTTGGTGACGAGTTCGTTGGCCAAGAGGGTGACGTTGTCGGCGAGTTGATCGATGACTCCCCAGTCCGCGAGTGCTTTGCGCACGTGCTGCCGGGCGGCGGGCACGTGCTTTCGGTTTTTGGGGATGCGGAAGGTCTCGGTTGCGGGCATGGGCTGGAAGCTACGGCTGTATCCGGGACGCCCACAAGCCATTCAACTGAATACATTCACTCGTCCACACGATCGGGTGAAGCGTGCTCAGGGCGGTCGGCCTGTGTGGCATCGTTGCCGCGAGAGAGGGGAGGTCCCATGCCCGCAGGTGGACGGCCGACCGTGCGCAGCAGGCGTCTTGGCACGGCGCTCAGGCAGTTCCGGCAGGCCGCCAAGCTGGACCAGTTGCAGGCCGCCGAGATCATCGCGGCAAGCCAGGCCAGAATCAGCCGCCTTGAGAGCGGACACGTCACCGCGCGGGTCATCGAGGTGCGGCTGCTGCTGGACGCGTACGGCGTCACCGATCCGGAAGTGCGGGCCAAGCTGGAGGACTTGGCCAAGCACTCCAAGAAGCGGGGCTGGTGGCTCGAACACGCCGAGCATCTGCGGCCGGACTACCTGGACCACATCGCGCTGGAGGACGACGCGACCTACATCCAGGAGTGGCAGCAGGCTCTCGTGCCCGGACTCCTGCAGACTCCGGCTTACACGGAGGCTGTCATCCAGACGAGCCCCACCTACATGGCTCCCGACCGGGTCGCCCGGATGATCGAGGTGCGGCAGGCGCGCCAGGCGAAGATCGAAGAGGGCGGGGCGACGTACTCCGTCATCATCTGGGAAGCGGTGATCACCCACCCTCTGGTGAGCGCCGAAGTGCACCGGGAGCAGCTTTCGGCAATCCTCGCGGTGGGGAAGCGGAAGAACGTCACCGTGCAGGTGCTCCCGTTCAGCGTCGGGGCACTGGCCACGGTGACCTCGGCCTTCTCGACCTTCAGCTTCGACTCCGAGCCGGCGGTCCAAGCCGTGGCCCTGGAGAACCTGAGGGGCACATCGGTGCTGGAAGACCCGGACGACCTCGTCGCTTACGCCAATATGTACGACCTACTACGATCGTCGGCACTGGCACCGGACGCGAGCGCGAAGCTCATCCGGAACGCGCTGCTGAACATCGAGGAAGATCGATTGTGACCGAGGTTATAGGCCCCTTCCGGAAGTCGTCGTACTCAGGGGCGGAGAGCAACTGCGTAGAGGTGGCACCCACGGCCGGGAACGGCCGGGCCGTCCGTGACAGCAAGCGGCAGGACGGCCCTCTGGTCATCGTCTCCCGCGAGGGCTGGCAGGCGTTCCTCCGGCAGTTCTGACCGGCACACTCACGACGGCGAAGGGCGCCCGGCGGGTCTCCGCCGGGCGCCCTTCGCCGTCGTACGCCGAGGGACTACAGCTTCTCGATGACGTAGTCGACGCACTGGGTGAGCGCCTCGATGTCGGCCGGGTCGATCGCCGGGAACATCGCGACGCGGAGCTGGTTGCGGCCCAGCTTGCGGTACGGCTCGGTGTCGACGATGCCGTTGGCGCGCAGCACCTTGGCGACCGCGGCGGCGTCGACCTCGTCGGTGAAGTCGATCGTGCCGATGACGGCCGAGCGCTTGGCCGGGTCGGTGACGAAGGGGCTGGCGAACTTCACGTCCTCGGCCCAGCCGTACAGGGTGCGCGCGGAGGTCGCGGTGCGGCGCACGGCCCAGTCCAGGCCGCCCTGGCCGTTGAGCCACTCCAGCTGCTCGTTGAGGAGGAAGAGGGTGGCGAGGGCCGGGGTGTTGTACGTCTGGTTCTTGCGGGAGTTGTCGATCGCCGTCGGGAGCGAGAAGAACTCCGGGATGTGGCGGCCGGAGGCGTGGATCCGCTCGGCGCGCTCGATCGCGGCCGGGGAGAACACGCCGATCCACAGGCCGCCGTCGGAGGCGAAGGACTTCTGCGGGGCGAAGTAGTAGACGTCCGTCTCGGCGATGTCGACGGGCAGGCCGCCCGCGCCGGAGGTGGCGTCGACCAGGACGAGGGAGCCCTCGTCGGCGCCGGCCACGCGCTTGATGGGCATGGCGACGCCGGTGGAGGTCTCGTTGTGGGTGAAGGCGTACACGTCCACACCGGCCTCGGCCCGCGCCTCGGGGTGCGTACCCGGGTCGGAGGAGACGACGGTGGGCTCGGCCAGCCACGGCGCCAGCTTGGCGGCCTTGGCGAACTTGGAGGAGAACTCGCCGAAGCTGAGGTGCTGCGACTTGTTCTCGATCAGGCCGTGGGTCGCGATGTCCCAGAACGCGGTGGAGCCGCCGTTGCCGAGGACCACCTCGTAGCCGTCGGGGAGCTGGAACAGCTCGCGGATGCCCTCGCGCACCTTGCCGACCAGGTTCTTGACCGGGGCCTGGCGGTGGGAGGTGCCCATGAGGGACGTGCCGGTGGCGGCCAGCGCCTGCAGCGCTTCCGGACGCACCTTGGAGGGACCCGCGCCGAACCGACCGTCCGCGGGCTTGATGTCAGCAGGAATCTGGATCTCAGCCACGAAGCGGAGGGTATCGGTTCGGAGAAACCGGACGGAAACGTGTCCGTTCGATGAGACGAGTCCTCCGCCCCCTGGACTTGTGATGATCCGCCAAGGGGCGGGCGGGGCTGCGCCGACCGGGACTCAGCCCCGGCCCACCGCCTTCGCGACGAGCGCGCCGATGCGCTCCTCGTCGGCGGCGGTCAGCTCCTTCAGGGCGTAGGCGACCGGCCACACGGTGCCGTCGTCGAGCGCCGCCCGGTCGCTGAACCCGAGCGTGGCGTACCTCGTCTTGAACTTCTGCGCGCTCTGGAAGTGGCAGAGGACCTTGCCGTCGCGGGCGTACGCGGGCATCCCGTACCAGAGCTTCGGCGTGAGCTCCGGGGCGACGGCCCTGACGAGGGCGTGGATCTTCTCGGCGAGGACCCGGTCCGCCTCCGGCATCTCGGCGATCTTCGCCAGCACCTCGCTCTCGGTGTCCGCCTTGGCCCCGCGCGGGCTGCGGCGAGCGGCCTTCAGCTCCTTGGCGCGCTCCTTCATCGCGTCCCGTTCCTCGGCCGTGAACCCGTCGTGCCGCTCGGTGGCCTCGGTGGCCTCGGTGGACTCGATGACCGTGCCGGTGTTCCCGGTGGACGGCTGCGTGCGCTTCATGACGGTTTCCTCTCGTGCGGGGGTGTGGTGGGCAGGGGGCGGGAGTCCTGTGCGTCCTCCCGGTCGGTCCGGTCAAGGGCGCCGCGCGGCCGCGCGAGGTCGCTCAGGCGCTGCGCCTCGATGCGCGCGCGCCTCCATCCGGGGTGACACATGACGAGTACTCCCCTTTCGCCGACGGTGACGGCAGCGGTGGTGGACGGCGGTTCAGCGGAGCTCCTGGATGCGGACCAGGTTGCCCGCGGGGTCGCGGAAGGCGCAGTCGCGGATGCCGTACGGCTGCTCGGTCGGTTCCTGGACGACCTCGGCGTCGGCCGCCTGCACCTTCTCGAACGTCTCGTCGAGGTTCGGGGTGGCCAGCAGGATCCAGCCGTAGGTGCCCTTGGCCATCATCTCGGTGATGGTGCGGCGCTCGTCCTCGGTGACTCCGGGGTCGGCGGCCGGCGGCGCCAGGAGGAGGGAGGTGCCGGGCTGGCCGGCGGGGCCGACCGTGATCCAGCGCATCGTGCCCTGCCCGACGTCGCTGCGGACCTCGAAGCCGAGGACGTCGCGGTAGAAGGCCAGCGACGCCTCCGGGTCGACGTGGGGGAGGAAGCTCGTGTGAATGGTGATGTCCATGAAGATGAGGCTAGGGACGGCACCGCGTCCCGTGCTTCTTGATTCCTGATCGATCCGAGGGCTGATCGATCCGGGACCGACGGGACTTCGAGCGTGGGGAGAGAGCCGGGAGCGGCGCCCGTCCGGCCGGTCGTCGTCACTGTCAGTGGTCGGATGCATCCTGGACGCATGACCGAACTGGAGGCAGCGCTGCGCGGGGCAGTGAGGGGCGAGGCCGCCTTCGACGTCACCTCCCGGGCGCTGACGACGATGGACGCGTCCAACTACCGGCGGGTCCCGCTGGGGGTGGTGGCGCCGCGCGACGCCGACGACGTGGCGGCGGTGCTCCGGGTGTGCCGGGAGCGCGGGGTGCCGGTGGTGGCGCGGGGCGGGGGCACGTCGATCGCGGGACAGGCCACGGGCACGGGGGTGGTCCTGGACTTCACCCGGCACATGAACCGGATCGTGTCGCTGGACCCGCAGGCGCGCACGGCCGTCGTCCAGCCGGGGGTGGTCCTGGACCGGCTCCAGGAGGCCGCCGCCCCGCACGGGCTGCGCTTCGGGCCCGACCCCTCCACCCACAGCCGGTGCACGCTCGGCGGCATGATCGGCAACAACTCCTGCGGTTCCCACTCGGTGGCCTGGGGCACGACGGCGGACAGCGTGCGGGAGCTGACGGTGCTCACCGCGCGCGGGCGGCGGCTGCGGCTGGGGCGGGGATGGGCCGGGGCGCCGGAGGGGCTGCGGGAGCTGGTGGAGGGTGACCTGGCGCGGCTGCGCACCGGCTTCCCGGAGCTGCCCCGCCGCATCTCCGGGTACGCGCTGGACGCGCTGCTGCCGGAGAGGGGCGCGGACGTCGCCCGTTCCTTCTGCGGCTCCGAGGGGACGCTCGGGGTGCTGACGGAGGCGGTGGTGCGGCTGGTGGAGGCCCCGCGCGCGCGGGCGCTGGCCGTGCTGGGGTACGGCGACGAGAGCGCGGCGGCCGAGGCGGCGGCCGGCCTGCTGCCGCTGGAGCCGCTGACGGTGGAGGGCATGGCGGCCGACCTGGTGCCGTCGGCGGCGGGACTGCCGCGCGGCGGGGCCTGGCTGTTCGTGGAGACGGGCGGGGATACGGCAGGGGAGGCACGCGCGCGGGCACAGGCCGTGGTGCGGGCGGCCGACGTCGTCGACTCGCGCGTGGTGACCGATCCGGCCGGGCAGCGGGCGCTGTGGCGGATGAGGGAGGACGCCGCCGGCACGGCGACGCGGACGCCGGAGGGCTTCGAGGCGTGGCCCGGCTGGGAGGACTGCGCGGTGCCGCCCGCCCGGCTCGGCGCCTACCTGCGCGAGTTCCGGGGCCTGCTGGCGGCCCACGGTCTGCGCGGCACGCCGTACGGGCACTTCGGGGACGGCTGCATCCACGTCCGCATCGACTTCGACCTGCTGACGGAGGCGGGGATCGGCCGCTTCCGCCGCTTCTCGGAGGAGCTCGCCGGCCTGGTGGTGGCGCACGGCGGGTCGCTGTCCGGGGAGCACGGGGACGGGCAGGCACGGGCCGAGCTGCTGCCGATGATGTACGGCGAGGAGACGGTCGCCCTGTTCGAGCGGGCCAAGGCCGTCTGGGACCCGGACGACCTGCTCAACCCGGGGATGCTGGTCCGCCCGGCGCCCCTGGACGCCAACCTGCGCTTCTCCGTTCTGCCGCGCGAGCCGGTGGACGTCGCCTTCGGCTACCCGTCCGACGGCGGCGACTTCTCCGCGGCGGTCCGCCGCTGCGTCGGCGTCGCCAAGTGCCGTACGGCGTCGGTGTCCGGGCCCGCCGTCATGTGCCCGTCCTTCCGGGCGACGGGCGAGGAGGCGCACTCCACGCGCGGGCGGGCCCGGCTGCTGCACGAGATGCTCGCCGGGGAACTGGTCACGGACGGCTGGCGGTCGACGGAGGTCCGGGACGCGCTGGACCTGTGCCTGTCCTGCAAGGGCTGCCGGTCGGACTGCCCGGTCGGGGTCGACATGGCCACCTACAAGGCGGAGTTCCTGCACCACCACTACGCCGGTCGCCGCCGCCCCGCCGCCCACTACGCGCTCGGATGGCTGCCGGTGTGGCTGCGGTGGGCGGACCGTGCGCGCGCGGCGGCGGTGGTCAACGCCCTGGCCTCCGTGCGCCCGCTCGCGGCGGTGGCGAAGCGGCTCGGCGGCCTCGCGGCCGAACGGGAGATCCCGCGGCTGGCGGGGGAGACGTTCAGCCGGTGGTGGCGCGGGCGCGGGCGTGGGCACGGGGGTGCCGGGGGCGGGGGTGCGGGGGACCTGGTCGTGCTGTGGCCCGACACGTTCACCGAACACCTGTCGCCGTCCGTGGGCCGGGCCGCCGTACGGGTGCTGGAAGCGGCGGGGCTGCGGGTGGCGCTGCCCCCGGCGCTGCGGCCGCGCGGCCGGCGCGTCGGGGACGGTGCCTCCCGGTCGGCGGTCCCGCTGCTCACGGCCCGCCGGGGCCGGGTCTGCTGCGGGCTGACGTACGTCTCCACGGGCCAGCTCGACCGGGCCCGCGCGGTCATGCGCCGCACGCTCGACCTGATGGAACCGGTCCTGGCCACCGGCGCCCCGGTTCTCGTGCTGGAGCCGAGCTGCGCCGCCGCCCTGCGCACCGACCTGCCGGAGCTGCTGCACGACGACCCGCGCGCCGCCCGCCTCGCGGCCCGCGTCCTGACCTTCGCCGAAGTGCTGGAGCGCCACGCCCCCGGCTGGGCACCGCCGTCCGTGGACCGTCCCGTCGCCGGGCAGACCCACTGCCACCAGCACGCGGTCCTCGGCGACGCGGCCGACCGCCGCCTGCGCACCGCCGCGGGCCTGACCGGGGAGCTGAGCGGCGGCTGCTGCGGCCTCGCCGGCAACTTCGGCTTCGAGCGGGGCCACTTCGAGGTGTCGGCCGCCTGCGCGGAGGAGCAGGTGCTGCCCGCGGTCCGGGACGCGCCGGACGGGGCGGTGGTCCTCGCCGACGGCTACTCCTGCCGGACGCAGCTGGAGCAGCTGGCCGGGGTGCGGGGGCGTCACCTGGCGGAGGTGCTGGCGGAGGCGCTGGAGCGGGGGGAGCCGGGTGGAGGGGAGTCGGGCGGAGGGGAGTCGAATGGAGGGGGATAGGGCGGAGGGACGTCGAGTGGAGGGGGGGTAGGGCGGGGGAGCCGGGTGGAGGGGCGGGCGTGCGTCAGGGGAGGGTCAGGCGCGCGTCAGGGAAGGGTCAGGCGGAACACCTGGCGGGAACCGCCTTCCGGGCCCGGTTCCGCGGCTTCGGCGGGGACGAAGCCGAGGCCCTCGTAGAAGAGGCGGGCGCCGCTGGTGACGGCACCGGGGTGATCGGCCCCGAAGGTGATCACCTCGACGGTCCCCGGGCCGGCCGGGAACCGGTCCATGGCCTGTGCCATCAGCGCCCGGCCGACGCCCATTCCCCGCGCCCGCTCCGCCACGACGAGCCAGTGCACGTGGTGGGTGCTCCCCTGCGTGCCGAACAGCAGCCCGCCGAGGACCTCCGCGTCCGGGGACACCGCGAGGAGCGCCGCGGACCGGTCGATGTGCTCCCGCACGGCCTGATGGAAGCCGGGGTCGTCCACCATGGGGCCGAACCAGTGCTCCACCTGGGCGGCCAGTCCCAGAAAGCCGTCGAGGTCCTGTTCCGCCGCGAGTCCGACCATCATGCCGGGCAGTCTGACAGCCGCGCGGCGCGCCTGTGCCCCGATATACGGACGCAAGGGCTCCCATTGACAGGGGCGTGGCCGGACCAAGACAGTGGCATGAGAGATGTACGCACCTGACAAGGTTCAGTCGTATGGACTCGGCAGTACAGTGGGATGAATGTGGGTGCGTGTGTGCCCGCGTGATGGTCCTCTGATGGTCCTCGGAAGAGCAGTCACCAGCCCCTGGAAGGTCTCGTGAGTACGCCCAGCGCCACCCCCGGCACCCCGCCCCCGGCCGTCCCCTCCCCGGAGCTCGCGGCAGCGGGCGCCGCCGACCGGGCGGCGCCCGCACCGGGCGGTTCCCCCGGTCGCCGGGGCGCCCTCGGGCCGGTCGGCCTGGTCCTCGCCGGCGGCATCTCGGTGCAGTTCGGCGGCGCGCTCGCAGTGACCCTGATGCCGAGGACCGGGGCGCTCGGCGTCGTGACCCTCCGCCTGCTGGTCGCCGCCGTCGTGCTGCTGCTCGTCTGCCGCCCCCGGCTGCGCGGCCACTCCCGCGCCGACTGGGGCACGGTGATCGTCTTCGGCGTCGCCATGGCCGGGATGAACGGTCTCTTCTACCAGGCCCTCGCCCGCATCCCGATGGGCCCGGCCGTCACCCTGGAGGTGCTCGGCCCGCTCGCGCTGTCCGTCCTCACCTCCCGTCGTGTGGTCAACCTCCTCTGGGCCGCCCTCGCCCTCGCCGGGGTCTTCCTCCTCGGCGGCGGTGGCTTCGCCGACCTCGACCTGCTCGGTGTGGCCTTCGCGCTGGGGGCGGGCGCGATGTGGGCGGCGTACATCGTCTTCAGCGCGCGGACGGGCCGCCGCTTCCCGCAGGCCGACGGGCTCGCCCTCGCCATGGCGGTCGGGGCGGTGCTGTTCCTGCCGCTCGGCATCGCCGAGTCCGGGGCCGAGCTGATCGACCCGACGACGATCGCACTCGGCGGCGCGGTGGCCCTGCTCTCCTCCGTCCTGCCCTACACCCTCGAACTCCTGGCGCTGCGGCGCATGCCCGCCTCCACCTTCGCCGTCCTCATGAGCCTGGAACCGGCCATCGCCGCCACGGCCGGTTTCCTCATCCTCGACCAGGCGCTGACCGCCACCGAGTCCATCGCCATCGCCCTGGTCATCGCGGCGAGCATGGGCGCGGTGCGGACCCAGGTCGGGCGGGGGAAGGCGACGGCGGCGCGGGCGGCGGACCGATGACTTCCGGCCGGTCCGGTACCTGGCCGGGCCGATGACTTCCGGCCGGTCCGGTACCTGGCTGGACCGGTGACTTCCGGCCGGTCCGGTGCCCGGTGGGGCCGGTAACTCCCGGCCGCGGGGCCCTCGTTGCCCGGCGGGCGCCGGAGGCTCGTTTCATGCAAGCGCGCTTGATTGTTTTCTGTCCCGCTGTCATGCTCCTCACCACGCCACGCCGCACGCCGCCGTGTCCGAGGGGAGCGCCCCGTGTCCGACCCGATGCCCGTGATCGACGATCTGCGCGCGGAGAGCGAGGATCTCGACGCGCTGGTCTCCCGGCTGAGCCCCCGGCAGTGGGCGCTCGCCACCCCGGCGCCCCGCTGGACCGTCGCCCACCAGATCGCGCACCTGGCCTGGACCGACCGTGCGGCCCTGCTGGCCGTCACGGACGCCGACGGCTTCCGCGTCCTGACGGAACGAGCCCTCGCCGCGCCCGGCGCCTTCGTCGACGAAGGCGCCGAGGAGGACGCGGCACGCCCGCCCGCCGAGCTGCTGGCGGTGTGGCGGGAGGGACGTACCGCCCTGGACAAGGCGCTGCGCGGGGCCGCGCCCGGCGCCCGCTTCCCCTGGTACGGGCCACCGATGTCGGCCGCCTCCCTGGCCACCGCCCGCCTGATGGAGACCTGGGCCCATGGCCGGGATGTCGCGGACGCCCTCGGGGCGGTCCGCCCGCCGACCGCGCGGCTCCGGCACGTGGCCCACCTCGGGGTGCGGACCCGCGACTACGCCTTCGGCCTGCGTGGTCTCACCCCGCCCGCCGACGCCTTCCGCGTCGAACTCACCGCGCCCGACGGGGGCGACGTGTGGACGTACGGCCCCGAGGACGCCCCCCAGCGCGTCACCGGCCCCGCCCTCGACTTCTGCCTGCTGGTCACCCGGCGCGCCCACCGAGCCGACCTGGCCCTGCGCGCCCACGGCCCCGACGCCGACCGCTGGCTGGACCTCGCCCAGGCCTTCGCGGGCCCACCGGGCCCCGACCGCGCGCCGCAGGGAGCCGCCCCGGAGACCACCCTTCCGCAGGGAGCCGCCCCGGAGACCACGCCTCCGCAGGAAGCCGCCCCGGAGCGAGCCACTCCGGAGGCTCCGGAGGCTCCGGAGGCCACCCCGCCACAGGAAGCAGCCCCGCGGAAAGCCACCCCCGAGGAAACCGCCCGATGACGACCGCACTACGCATCGGCAACGCCTCCGGCTTCTACGGCGACCGCTTCGACGCGATGCGCGAGATGCTCACCGGCGGCCCGCTGGACGTCCTCACCGGCGACTACCTCGCCGAGCTGACCATGCTCATCCTCGGCCGCGACCGGCTGAAGGACCCCGGCGCCGGGTACGCCCGCACCTTCCTGCGGCAGCTGGAGGAGTGCCTGGGCCTCGCCCACGAGCGGGGCGTGAGGATCGTCGCCAACGCCGGCGGGCTCAACCCGGCCGGACTCGCCGACGCCGTACGGACGCTCGCCGGGCGGCTCGGCCTCCCCGTCCGCGTGGCGCACGTCGAGGGCGACGACCTCACCGCCGCCCACCCGGGCAGCCTCGCCGCGCACGCCTACCTCGGCGGCTTCGGCATCGCGGAGTGCCTGCGCGCGGGCGCCGACGTGGTCGTCACCGGCCGGGTCACCGACGCGGCCCTGGTCCCCGGGCCCGCCGCCGCGCACTTCGGCTGGGGGCCGGCGGAGTACGACCGGCTCGCGGGCGCGGTCGTCGCCGGTCACGTGCTGGAGTGCGGGGCGCAGGCGACCGGCGGCAACTACGCCTTCTTCCGGGACGGCGACGTACGGCGCCCCGGCTTCCCGCTCGCCGAACTGCACGACGACGGCAGCGCGGTGATCACCAAGCACGACGGGACCGGCGGCTTCGTGGACGTCGGCACGGTCACGGCGCAGCTGCTGTACGAGACGGGCGGCGCCCGGTACGCGGGCCCGGACGTCACCGCCCGCCTGGACACCGTGACGCTCACCCCCGACGGCCCCGACCGGGTGCGGATCACCGGCGTGCGCGGCGAGGCCCCGCCACCCACCCTGAAGGTCGGCCTGAACCGCCTCGGCGGCTTCCGCAACGAGGTCGTCTTCGTCCTCACCGGCCTCGACGTGGAGGCCAAGGCGGCCCTGGTGCGGGAGCAGCTGGCACCCGCCCTCCGCAAGGTCGCCGACGTGCGCTGGGAGCTGGTGCGCACCGACCGGCCCGACGCCCCGACCGAGGAGACGGCCAGCGCCCTGCTCCGGCTCGTCGTCCGGGACGCCGACCAGCGGGTGGTGGGCCGGGCGCTGAGCGGGGCGGCCGTGGAGCTGGCGCTCGCCAGCTACCCGGGGTTCCATGTGCTCGCGCCCCCGGGGAAGGGCGCCCCCTACGGGGTGTTCGAGGCCGGGTACGTCCCCCGGGACGCCGTCGGCCACGTGGCCGTCCTCCACGACGGACGCCGTATCCCCGTACCGCCGCCCCCGGACACCGCCGTCCTCACCGAGGCCCCCGAACCCGCGCCGCCCGAGCCCCTGCCGCCGGGGCCGGTCCGCCGCGCGCCCCTCGGCCTGGTCGCCGGGGCCCGCAGCGGCGACAAGGGCGGCAGCGCCAACGTCGGCGTCTGGGCCCGCACCGAGGACGCCTGGCGCTGGCTCGCGCACGAGCTGACGACCGGCCGCTTCCGGGAGCTGCTCCCCGAGACCCGCGACCTGCCCGTCACCCGCCACACCCTCCCCGGCCTGCGCGCCCTCAACTTCGTCGTGGACGGCCTCCTCGGCGAGGGCGCCGCCGCCCAGGCCCGCTTCGACCCGCAGGCCAAGGCGCTCGGCGAATGGCTGCGCTCCCGCCACCTGGACATCCCGGAGGCCCTCCTGTGACCGTCCTGACCTCCGCCCTGGACACCACGGGCCCCGACTACCGGGCGAACCGCGACGCGATGCTCGCCAAGCTCGCCGACCTGGACGCCGAGCACGCCAAGGCCCTCGCGGGCGGCGGCGAGAAGTACGTCGAGCGGCACCGCAAGCGCGGCAAGCTGCTCGCCCGCGAACGCATCGAGCTGCTCCTCGACTCGGACACACCGTTCCTGGAGCTGTCCCCGCTGGCCGGCTGGGGCAGCGAGTACACCGTCGGCGCCTCCCTCGTCACCGGCATCGGGACCGTCGAGGGCGTCGAGTGCCTGATCACCGCCAACGACCCGACCGTGCGCGGCGGCGCCTCCAACCCCTGGTCGCTGAAGAAGGCCCTGCGCGCCAACGACATCGCCCTCGCCAACCGGCTGCCCTGCATCAGCCTGGTCGAGTCCGGCGGCGCCGACCTGCCCTCCCAGAAGGAGATCTTCGTCCCCGGCGGCGCGATCTTCCGCGACCTCACCCGGCTGTCGGCGGCCGGCATCCCGACCATCGCCGTCGTCTTCGGCAACTCCACGGCCGGGGGCGCCTACATCCCCGGCATGTCCGACCACGTGATCATGGTCAAGGGACGGGCGAAGGTGTTCCTCGGCGGGCCGCCGCTGGTGAAGATGGCCACCGGGGAGGAGAGCGACGACGAGTCCCTCGGCGGCGCCGAGATGCACGCGCGCACCTCGGGCCTCGCCGACCACTTCGCCCTCGACGAACCGGACGCGCTGCGGCAGGCCCGCCGGGTGGTGGCCCGCCTCAACCACCGCAAGGCGTACCCGGAACCGCCGCTCGCCGAGCCGCCGAAGTACGACGAGGAGGAGCTGCTCGGCATCGTCCCCGGCGACCTGCGCACCCCCTTCGACCCGCGCGAGGTCGTCGCCCGGATCGTCGACGCCTCCGACTTCGACGAGTTCAAACCGCTGTACGGCACCAGCCTCACCACCGGCTGGGCGGCCCTGCACGGCTACCCGGTCGGCGTCCTCGCCAACGCGCGCGGGGTGCTGTTCAGCGAGGAGTCGCAGAAGGCCGCCCAGTTCATCCAGCTCGCCAACCAGCGCGACATCCCGCTGCTCTTCCTGCACAACACCACCGGCTACATGGTCGGCAGGGAGTACGAGCAGGGCGGCATCGTCAAGCACGGCGCCATGATGATCAACGCGGTCTCGAACTCGAAGGTCCCCCACCTCTCCGTCCTCATGGGAGCGTCGTACGGCGCCGGCCACTACGGCATGTGCGGGCGCGCCTACGACCCGCGCTTCCTGTTCGCCTGGCCCAGCGCCAAGTCCGCCGTGATGGGCCCGCAGCAGCTCGCGGGCGTGCTGTCCCTCGTCGCCCGCCAGTCGGCGGCGGCCAAGGGCCGGCCCTACGACGACGAGGCCGACGCCGCGCTGCGCGCCATGGTCGAGCGGCAGATCGAGGCCGAGTCGCTGCCGATGTTCCTGTCCGGGCGGCTGTACGACGACGGCGTCATCGACCCGCGCGACACCCGCACCGTCCTCGGCCTGTGCCTGTCCGCGATCCACACCGCCCCCTACGAGGGCGCGCGGGGTGGCTTCGGCGTCTTCCGGATGTGAGGGAACCCATGATCGCTTCCGTCCTCGTCGCCAACCGGGGCGAGATCGCCTGCCGGATCTTCCGTACCTGCGCCGAGCTGGGCATCCGGACGGTCGCCGTCTTCTCCGACGCCGACGAGAACGCCCTCCACGCGCGCGTGGCCGACACGGCGGTACGGCTGCCGGGGGCGACGCCCGCCGAGACGTACCTGCGCGGCGACGCGATCGTGCAGGCGGCCGTCGCGGCGGGCGCGGACGCCGTGCACCCCGGCTACGGCTTCCTCTCGGAGAACGCCGGTTTCGCGCGCGCCGTCCTGGCGGCGGGCCTGACCTGGATCGGGCCGCCGCCGGAGGCGATCGAGGCGATGGCGTCCAAGACCCGCGCCAAGGAACTGCTGGGCGTCGAGCCGCTGCGGCAGGTCACCGAGGCCGACCTGCCGGTGCTGGTGAAGGCCGCCGCGGGCGGCGGCGGACGCGGCATGCGGGTGGTCCGGCGGCTCGGCGACCTCGACGCGGCGCTGGCCGCCGCCCGCGCGGAGGCCGCGAGCGCCTTCGGCGACGGCGAGGTGTTCACCGAGCCGTACGTGGAGCACGGCCGCCACGTCGAGGTGCAGGTCCTCGCCGACACGCACGGCACGGTGTGGACGCTCGGCACCCGGGACTGCTCCCTCCAGCGCCGCCACCAGAAGGTGATCGAGGAGGCCCCGGCACCGGGACTGACCGCACCGCTCACCCGGGACCTGTGCGAACAGGCCGTCCGGGCCGCCCGCGCCGTCGGCTACACCGGCGCCGGGACCGTCGAGTTCCTCGTCGCCGACGGCACGGCCCACTTCCTGGAGATGAACACCCGCCTCCAGGTCGAACACCCCGTCACCGAGGCCGTGTACGGCGTCGACCTGGTCGCCCTCCAGATCCGCGTCGCCGAGGGCCACGCCCTCGAAGGCGACCCCCCGCGCGCGCAGGGGCACGCCGTCGAGGCCCGCCTCTACGCCGAGGACCCGGCGAACGGCTGGGCCCCGCAGACCGGCCGCCTGCACCGCCTCGCCGTCCCCGGCGGCGTCCGCCTGGACACCGGCTACACCGACGGCGACGACATCGGCGTCCACTACGACCCGCTGATCGCCAAAGCCGTCGCCCACGCCCCCACCCGCGCCCAGGCCGTCCGCAAGCTGGCCGCGGCCCTGGAGCGGGCCGCGGTCCACGGCCCGGTCACCAACCGCGACCTGCTCGTCCGCTCCCTGCGTCACGAGGAGTTCGCCTCCGCCCGCATGGACACCGGCTTCTACGACCGCCACCTGCCCGCGCTGACCGCGCCCGCCCCCGACCCCCTCGCCCCCCTGGCCGCCGCCCTCGCCGATGCCCACGGCCGCTCCCGCTTCGGCGGCGCCTGGCGCAACCTGCCCTCGCAGCCGCAGGTCAAGCGGTACGCCCTGGCCGGCGAGGAGCACGAGGTGCGCTACCGGCACACCCGGACCGGCCCGGAGGCGGACGGGGTACGGGTCGTGCACGCCGACGCGCGGATCGTCGTCCTGGACGTGGACGGCGTACGGCGCCGCTACGAGGTGGCCCGCTACGGCGACGAGATCCACGTCGGGACCACCCGCCTCACCGCCCTGCCCCGTTTCCCCGACCCGGCCCCCCAGCACGCCCCTGGTTCCCTCCTCGCCCCCATGCCCGGCACGGTCGTCCGGGTCGCCGGCGGCCTGGCCGAGGGGGCGGCCGTCCAGGCCGGACAGCCCCTCCTCTGGCTGGAGGCGATGAAGATGGAACACAAGATCACCGCCCCGGCCACCGGCACCCTGTCGGCCCTGCACGTCACCGCGGGGCAGCAGGTGGAGCCCGGCATGGTGCTGGCGGTGGTGAAGTCGCCCTAGGGGCGCGGGGCCGCACCGGACACACGGCCCCGCCGCGTGAGCGCGAGCGACCACCGAACCCCCACAGACATCCCCGACATCCTCGATACCCCCGGCATCACAAGCACCTCGGGCACTCCAGATACTCCAGGCACCCCATACGCCCCCAGACAGCCGCGACCGCCGCAGACAGCCACAGACAGAAGGAGCCCCATGACCGCCCTCCTCGAATCCGTGGAACAGAAGGACCTCCGCTCCGCCGTCGCCGCCCTGGGCAGGCGCCACGGCCGCGACCACGACCGCGAGGCCCTGTGGTCCGAGGCCGGCAAACTCGGCTACCTCGGCGTCAACCTCCCCGAGGAGTACGGCGGCGGAGGCGGCGGCATCACCGAGCTCTCCATCGTCCTGGAGGAACTGGGCGCCGCGGGCTGCCCGTTGCTGATGCTCGTCGTCTCCCCGGCGATCTGCGGCACGGTCATCGCCCGCTTCGGCACCGAGGCCCAGAAACAGCGGTGGCTCCCCGGCCTGGCGGACGGCACCCGCACGATGGCCTTCGGCATCACCGAGCCCGACGCCGGCTCCAACAGCCACCGCATCACCACCACCGCCCGCCGCGACGGCACCGACTGGCTGCTCACCGGCCGCAAGGTCTTCGTCAGCGGCGTCGACATCGCCGACGCCACCCTCGTCGTCGGCCGCACCGAGGACACCCGCACGGGCCGCCTCAAACCCTGCCTGTTCGTCGTCCCCCGCGACACGCCCGGCTTCGAGCGCCGGCCGATCGAGATGGAACTGCACGCCGCCGAGAAGCAGTTCGAGCTGACCCTGGACGACGTACGGCTGCCCGCCGACGCGCTCGTCGGTGGGGGCACCTCCCACGCTTTCGGCAGTGGGGGAGAGGACGCGGGCCTCCTCCAGCTCTTCGCCGGACTCAACCCCGAACGCGTCATGACCGCCGCCTTCGCGATCGGCGTGGGCCGCCACGCGCTCTCCCGCGCCCTCGACTACGCCCGTGAACGCACCGTCTGGAAGACCCCCATCGGCGCCCACCAGGCCATCGCCCACCCCCTCGCCCAGGCCCACATCGACCTCGAACTGGCCCGCCTGATGATGCAGAAGGCGGCGTACCTGTACGACTCCGGCGACGACACGGGGGCGGGCGAGGCCGCCAACATGGCCAAGTACGCCGCCGGGGAAGCCTGCGTGAAGGCCGTCGACCAGGCCGTGCACACCCTCGGCGGCAACGGCCTCACGCGGGAGTTCGGGCTCGCCAGGCTGATCACCGCCGCCCGCGTGGCGCGCATCGCCCCGGTCAGCCGGGAGATGATCCTCAACTACGTCTCCCACCAGACCCTCGGCCTGCCCAAGTCGTACTGAGACCGCCCCCGGCGCCCGAGAGGAGGAACCGTGCGAGCAGCGACCGCACCCGGCCCGAGGGAGCAGCCATGACGACCGTCGGCCACGCGCACGCGCGGGGCGTCGTCACCCTCACCCTGGACGCGCCCCGCCACCGCAACGCCCTGTCGGCGGCCCTCGTCGCCGACCTCGCCGCCGCGCTCGCCGGCTGCGCCGGGGACGACGGCGTCCGCGCGGTCGTCCTCACCCACACCGGCACCGCCTTCAGCGCCGGCGCCGACCTGCGCGACCCGCCCGCCCCGGACGCGCTGGCCGCCCTGCTCCGGCAGATCGTCGAGCTGCCCCGGCCCGTCATCGCCCGCGTCACCGGCCACGCCCGCGCGGGCGGCCTCGGACTGCTCGCCGCCTGCGACATCGCCGCCGCGTCCACCACGGCCACCTTCGCCTTCACCGAGGTCCGCATCGGCGTCGCCCCCGCCCTGATCTCCCTCCCCCTCCTGCCCCGCACCGACCCGCGCGCCCTCGCCCGCCACTTCCTCACCGGGGAACGCTTCGACGCCGCCGAGGCCACCCGTATGGGCCTGCTCACCGCGTACGGCGACGACGTGGACGCCGTACTGGAGCCCGTCCTGGACGGCGTGCGCCGCGCCTCACCCCAGGCCCTGGCCGCGACGAAACGGCTGCTCACGGCTAGGGTGCTGGAGTCCTTCGACCGGGACGCGGCCGGCCTGACCGCGCTCTCGGCCAGGCTGTTCTCCTCCGCGGACGCCCGCGAGGGGATGACGGCATTCCTCGAACGACGGGATCCGCAGTGGGTGGTGTGAGCAGAACGGCGGGGGCCGGAACCGGTGGTGCGATGACGGCCGACCGCACGGAACGCGTCCCCAAGCAGGACCGCAGCCGGGTCACCCGGCAGCGGCTCCTGGAAGCCGCCGTGGCCTGCCTCGCCGAACACGGCTGGGCGGGATCGACGGTCTCGGTCGTCGCCGAACGCGCGGGCGTCTCCCGAGGCGCGGCCCAGCACCACTTCCCCACCCGCGAGGACCTGTTCACCGCGGCGGTGGAGTACGTCGCCGAGGAACGCTCCCTCGCCCTGCGCGCCCTGTTCCCGCAGGGCGCCGCGGCGGACGGCCGCCGGGCCGTCGTCGCCGCCCTCGTCGACCTCTACACCGGCCCGCTCTTCCGCGCCGCCCTCCACCTGTGGGTCGCCGCCTCCAACGAGGAGCAGCTGCGGTCCCGCGTCACCGAGCTGGAGGCCCGCGTCGGCCGCGAGACCCACCGCATCGCGGTCGACCTCCTCGGCGCCGACGAATCCCGCCCCGGCGTCCGCGAGACCGTGCAGGGCCTGCTGGACATGGCCCGCGGCCTCGGCCTCGCCAACCTCCTCACCGACGACACCGCCCGCCGGGAACGGGTGGTCGCCCAGTGGGCGGACCTGCTCGACCGGACCCTGGACGGCTGAGACACCCCGCCACGGGCCCGGGACGGGCCCTTCCCGGTCCCGGCCCGCGGCCGGGGTGCCACCACCCCGGCCCCGCGGCCGGGGTGCCACCACCCCGGCCCCGCGGCCGGGGTGCCACAAAGGCCCACCGGGGTGCCACAAAGGCCCACCGGGACGACACAAAGGCCCACCGGGACGACACAAAGGCCCACCGGGCGTCTCGGAGACCCACCGGGCGTCTCGGAGACCCACCGGGCGTCTCGGAGATCCGCCGGGTGTCACAGAGATCCGCCGGGCGTCTCGGAGATCCGCCGGGCGTCACGGAGTCCCGCCGGGCGTCACGGGCTGAGCCGCTCCACTCGCCAGCCCCCGTCCGCCCCGGCCACGTACCGCAGCCGGTCGTGCAGCCGGTTCTCCCGCCCCTGCCAGAACTCCACCGATCGCGGCACCACCCGGAACCCGCCCCAGTGCGGCGGCACCGGCACCTGCTCGCCCTCCGGGTACCGGGCGGCCAGCTCCGCGTACGCGGCGTCGAGCTCGGCGCGCGAGGCGACCACCGACGACTGGGTGCTGGCCCACGCGCCGAGCTGGGAGCCGTGCGGCCGGGTGCGGAAGTAGGCGGCCGTCTCGTCCCGCCCCGTACGCCGCGCCTCGCCCGTGACGATGACCTGGCGGGCCATCGGATGCCACGGGAACAGCAGCGAGACGTGCGGGTTCTCCGCCAGGTCGCGCGCCTTGCGGGAGCCGTAGTTGGTGTAGAAGACGAACCCCCGCTCGTCGAAGTGCTTCAGCAGCACCGTGCGGGAGCTGGGCCGCCCCGCGGCGTCGGCCGTGGAGACGACCATGGCGTTCGGCTCGAACATCCCGCCCTCCGTCGCGGCCTGCCGGAACCAGCGCGCGAACTGCTCGACGGGGGTGGCGGCCAGGTCGGCCTCGGCAAGCCCTTCGGCCCGGTACTGCTTGCGCATCGAGGCGAGATCGAAGGGAACGGCGTCTCGGTCGGTCACGCGGTCATCTTGCCTCATGCCCTGGAGGGGCCCCGAGGCCGGTGTCACCACCCGGGCCGCGAAGGCGGAAGTTGCCCTCGGCGCTGACCTGAAGCATGAAGTCGGACTTGTAGCCATCCGGCGCGTTCACGCCGTCAGAAGCCCCCTAGTCGCTACCAGCAGCGATCGCTCTTCGCTCCTGCTGGTCCGGCCGGCCACCATGTTGTCGCCTGAGTTACCGGCCCCGTTCGCCATGAGAGTGCTTCTCCATCGCGTGAGTTCACTCGGCCCGGGACGTTCCCAGCCGCGCTGCGGCAATAGGGAACCTTCGCCTACGGGTCTCGCCAGAGAGGTCCGGCTGGAGCTCACCACCCGCGAGGCTCCGGACGGATGCCGTTGCGCGGACCGTGGAGGCCGGGCTCGCCGGGATCGATTGCCCCGCCGGCACGACGTCGCACAACACACCGGCTTCGCCGGACGAGATGTCCTCCGAGGGCCTGCCGTCACGCTCCCGCGTGGTCCGGTGGTCCGCGTCACTGTGTGGCACTGAGTGCCGCGAACCCTCCCCAAGAGTGGCACTCGGAGATATCGTGCTGGTCCCGGGCCGGTGGGATGATCGCCGGCCGTGCGGGGCATCACAGGGGGGACCGTCCAGGACCGCGAGTCGCCGCAGGACCGCGGATCCGCCGGACGGCCACCACGTCCGCCAGCCGACCGCCACATCACGAGGAGCCGCCTGATGTCCGACTTCGTACCCGGGCTCGAAGGAGTCGTCGCGTTCGAGACGGAGATCGCCGAACCCGACAAGGAGGGCGGCGCCCTGCGCTACCGCGGCGTCGACATCGAGGACCTGGTCGGCCACGTGTCGTTCGGCAACGTCTGGGGCCTGCTCGTCGACGGCGCCTTCAACCCCGGCCTGCCGCCCGCCGAACCCTTCCCGATCCCCGTGCACTCCGGGGACATCCGCGTCGACGTGCAGTCCGCCCTCGCCATGCTCGCGCCCGTGTGGGGCCTGAAGCCCCTGCTCGACATCGACGCGGAGCAGGCCCGCGAGGACCTCGCCCGCGCCGCCGTCATGGCCCTGTCCTACGTCGCCCAGTCCGCCCGCGGCCAGGGCCTGCCCATGGTCCCGCAGCGCGAGATCGACAAGGCGCGGTCCGTCGTCGAACGCTTCATGATCCGCTGGCGCGGCGAGCCCGACCCCAAGCACGTCGCCGCCGTCGACGCCTACTGGACCTCCGCCGCCGAGCACGGCATGAACGCCTCCACCTTCACCGCCCGCGTCATCGCCTCCACCGGCGCCGACGTCGCCGCGGCCCTCTCCGGCGCCGTCGGCGCCATGTCCGGCCCTCTCCACGGCGGCGCCCCCTCCCGCGTCCTGCACATGATCGAGGAGATCGAGCGCACCGGGGACGCCGAGGCGTACGTGAAGAAGACCCTCGACCGGGGCGAGCGCCTGATGGGCTTCGGCCACCGCGTCTACCGCGCCGAGGACCCCCGCGCCCGCGTCCTGCGCCGCACCGCCCGCGAACTGGGCGCCCCCCGCTTCGAGGTCGCCGAGGCCCTGGAGAAGGCGGCCCTGGAGGAGCTCCACAACCGCCGCCCGGACCGGGTCCTGGCCACCAACGTCGAGTTCTGGGCGGCCATCGTCCTGGACTTCGCCGAGGTCCCGGCCCACATGTTCACGTCCATGTTCACCTGCGCCCGCACGGCCGGCTGGTCGGCCCACATCCTCGAACAGAAGCGCACCGGCCGCCTGGTCCGCCCCTCCGCCCGCTACATCGGCCCCGGCCCGCGCGACCCGCGCGAGATCGAGGGATACGACGAGATCACGGCCGTCGCCCGCTGACGGGCCCCGCTGACGAGCCCGCTCACGGGCCCGTAGACGGAACCCGTAGACGGTCCCCGTAGACGCAGACGACCCGCGAGTCGGGTTCCTCCAGCGGAGGAGCCGGCCGGACGTACCGGCGACTCGCGGGTCGGGTGACTGCTCGGGATTGGGCCGGCTGCACGCGTCTGTCACGTGCGGGTCCGGCACCGCACTCGGTGGGGTGCCGGGCCGCTAGCCCGCAGCCACCTCACGCGTCCGGTTTCCATACATCTGCCGAACCACCTCCCTTCTCGTGTACCTCACACCCTAGGAACCGGTCCGGCCGCCGCTCAACCGTTTTTTCCGTGCGGGACGGCTTCCCCCGCGCGCGATTCCCGGCAATCTTGCGGGAACCTGATGTGCGCTGGGTCACGTTCGAGTTGAATGAAGACCAGTGAGCGAACCGACGTGCCGAACGGCGGACGCAGCCTGCAGGGGGTCCAGGTGAGTGCTTCCCGGCGTAGTGGGACCACCGACGAGCTGGGGCCGGACGAGCCCGAGCGGACCGGGCCGGAGCAGCCCGAGCGGGACGGGTCCGACCTGCTCGCCGCGCTGCTGGACGGCATGGACGCGGCCCTGTGCGCCTTCGACGCCGACGGCGTCGTCACGCACTGGAACCGGGAGGCGGAGCGGATCCTCGGCTGGAGCGCGGCCGAGGCCGTGGGGCGGCGGGGCTTCGCCGGATGGGCCGTGCGCAGCGCGGACGCCGGTGAGGTCGAGGAGCGGCTGATGTCCGCCATGCACGCCCCGGGGCGGCAGGTGCACGAGTTCGCGCTGCTGACCAAGGACGGCGGCCGGGTGCTGGTGCGGACGCAGTCCGCGGCCGTGCGCGGCCCGGACGGCAAGCCCGCGGGGGTGTACTGCGCCTTCAGCGAGGTGCACACGCAGATCGACCTGGAGCGCTCCATCGCGCTGAGCGAGGCCCTGCTGGAGGACGCGAGCTGGGGTGTCGTGCTCGTCGACGCCGACCTGAGACCCGCGGTCGTCAACACCCATGCCGCGCGGGCGCTGGGCGTACGGCGCTCGGCCGTGCTGGGGCGGCCGCTCGGCGAGCTGCTCTCCCAGGGCGTGGAGGAGCTGGAGAGCGCGCTGACGCATGTCCTGGCCGAGGGCCCGCCGCCCGCGCCCGCCGAGATCTGGGTGGGCGTGCGCACCCCGGAGGGGGAGCGGCGGCGCTGCTGGCGCAGCGGTTTCCTGCGGCTGTCGTCACCGCTGGCGGAGGAGCCGGTGCCGCTCGGGGTGGGCTGGCTGTTCCAGGACGTCACCGAGTCCCGGCAGGCCGAGCAGGAGGCGGCCCTGCTGCGGTTCCGCACCAACCAGCTGCACCGGGCGGCCCGGGCGGCGGCCGAGTGCGAGGACCCGGTGGAGGCGGCGACGGTCCATCTGGACTTCGCGCTCGCCGGATTCGCCGACCACGCCCTGATCGACCGGGTGGCGGGCGCGGCGCCACCGGACACGGACACGGACACGGAGGAGGCGGAGCCGGTGCGTCTGGTGCGGGTGGCGGCCACGCCCTCCGGCGCGCCGGGCCCGAGCCGGCAGCCCGGCATGGCGGGACTCCCCCTGCGGTACGGCGAGGGGCACCCGGCGGTGCAGTGCGTGGTGCGGGCCGGGTCGGTGCGGGCCGGTGCCGGCGCGGTCCCGGCCGAGCGGGCGCGCGCCTGGGCGCTGGCCCGGCAGTGGCCGCCGGACGCGGTCCACGCGCTGTGCGCGGTGCTGCGCAGCCGGGGGCGGACGCTGGGGGTGGTGACGTTCCTGCGGGGTGCCGGGCGCAGCCCGTTCGAGCGGTCCGACACGGCGTACGCGGAGGACGTGGCGGTGCGGATCGCGGTGGCGCTGGACCTGGCCGGAGCGCTGGACAAGTCCTAGCCCCCGCCCGCTGAACCCGTTTCGGTGAGCCCGACCGACCGACCGCCCGACCGCCCGACCGACCGCCCGACCGCCCGACCGGCCGCCCACCCGAGCCCGCCCGACCGCCCGACCGCCCACCCGAGCCCGCCCGACCGGCCGCCCGCCCGACCGACCGGCCGCCCGGCCCGGAGGGAGCCGGGGCCTCAGTGCCGGTAGAAGATCCGGTCCCGGTACTGCTCCAGCACCCGCCCGTTCCAGTCGTGGCCGCCGTCCACGTTCCCGGAGCGCAGCAGCGGCGGTTCGATGCCGCGGTCGGCCAGGGCGCCGGCGGTCGTGGCCAGCACGGCCTGGAGGAGGGCCGTGGTGACGACCGTGGAGGCGGGGGCGAAGGGGGCGGGGACGGTGTCGAGGGTGAGCTCCGCGTCCCCGACCGCGATCTTGGAGTCGATGACGACGTCGCAGTGGTCCTTCAGGAACGTCCCCGAGGCGTGCCGGGACCTGGTCTCGCGGGCGTAGGCCACCGAGGTCACGCCGATGACCTTCACCCCCAGCGCGCGGGCGTTCACGGCCATCTCCACGGGCAGCGCGTTGCGGCCCGACAGGGAGACGATCACCAGGGCGTCGCCCGCGCGGACGGGGGAGGAGTCCAGGACGGCGCTCGCGAGGCCGTCGACGCGTTCGAGGGCGGAGCCGAGGGTCGCGGGCATCACGTCGACACCGGTGGTGCCCGGGACGCCGAGCAGGTTCATCAGGGCGAGGCCGCCGGCGCGGTAGACGACATCCTGGGCGGCGAGGGAGGAGTGACCGGCGCCGAAGGCGAACAGGCGGCCCCCGGCCGCGACCGTGTCGGCCAGGAGCGTGCCGGCGGCCGCGATCGGCTCGGCCTCCTCGTCGCGGACGCGTTCCAGCAGGCCGATCGCCGCGTCGAGGAACTGGCCGGCCAGCTTGCGGTCGCTCATGCGGGGCCCCTTCGGTGTGGCTGCGTCGCGGATCACGGTGCGGTCTGGACCAGTGCGCTGTCAATACGGCCGGAAAGGGGGTCGCGGGTGGCCGCCCGCGCAGGGCGGGCGGCCTCGTCGCCGTACCCCCGCGTACCCCGTCCGACCTCGTCCGACCTCGTCGGACCTCATCCGCCCCCGTCCGCCCTCGTCCGCCCCCGTCCGCCCCCGGCCTTCCACCGACGGGACACGGTTGTCGGTGGTATGCGTCAGAATTGACTGCAGGGCCAGCGCACGCGTGCCGGAGAGCCGTCGAGCCTCCGGCAGATCTCATCGAGGGGCACGTATGTCCGGACTGATCGACACCACGGAGATGTATCTCCGCACCATCCTCGAGTTGGAGGAAGAAGGCGTGGTCCCCATGCGTGCCCGGATCGCCGAGCGGCTCGACCAGAGCGGCCCGACGGTCAGTCAGACGGTGGCGCGGATGGAGCGCGACGGTCTGGTGTCCGTCGCCCCGGACCGGCACCTGGAGCTCACCGAGGAGGGCCGCCAGCTCGCCACCCGCGTGATGCGCAAGCACCGGCTCGCGGAGTGCCTGCTCGTGGACGTGATCGGCCTGGAGTGGGAGCAGGTGCACGCCGAGGCGTGCCGCTGGGAGCACGTGATGAGCGAGGCCGTCGAGCGCCGCGTGCTGGAGCTGCTGCGCCACCCCACCGAGTCCCCCTACGGCAACCCGATCCCGGGCCTGGAGGAGCTGGGCGAGAAGGACGGCGCCGATCCGTTCCTGGACGAGGGCATGGTGTCGCTCGCCGAGCTCGACCCGGGCATGGAAGGCAAGACGGTCGTGGTGCGCCGGATCGGCGAGCCGATCCAGACGGACGCGCAGCTGATGTACACGCTGCGCCGGGCGGGCGTGCAGCCCGGCTCGGTGGTGAGCGTGACGGAGTCGGCCGGCGGTGTCCTGGTGGGCAGCGGCGGCGAGGCCGCCGAGCTGGAGGCGGACGTCGCCTCCCACGTGTTCGTCGCCAAGCGCTGAGCCGCCTGCCGCGGGCATCGGCCGCCGTGGCGGCGGAGGACGCTGCGGCACGGTTCCGGTCCCGTCGCATCCGGGATCCGGTGCGCCGAACCGCAGCGCCGGGTCGCCTCGCGTGCGAGGCTGTCGCGTGAGGCGTACGACGTGAGGGCCGCCTGCCGGAGGGGGGAAGGGTGGACCGTCGAGACGGTGGAGGCCCCGGCGCCGCATGGCGCCGGGGCCTGTCCTCCCCTGTGCTGACCCGGAGCCCCGAGCTCTCAGGGTCATCCCCCGCGGACCGGTTTCCCCGAGCGGTCCGCCTCCTGAGGAAGATCTCCCCCCGGTGGCGGCGGCCAATCCCCGAGAGGTGTCACTCGAAGGAGGGGTGTTGCCCACCGGGACGCCTTTTTCGAATGTCCATTCGATAGGCTGCGGGCGTCGCGGGCGTCGCGGGCGTCACGGGCGTCGTGAGCAGCGGACACGGCGGGACCACGGCAACAGCACGGCAGGCAGGACACGGTTCACAGGACCGGCCGGTCCGGACGGGACGGGCGGTCCGAGCGGAGCTTGGGGGTGCCAGGAGCTATGGCGCGGCGCATCGACGTGACCGGGGCGGGCGGCGTACGCCTCGCGGCCTGGGAGTTCGGCGACCCGCCCAAGACCGACCCGGTGCGGGGCGGTCAGGGGGAGGGAGACGGGGACGGGGGCGGCTCGCCGGGGGTGTTGTTACTCCACGGCCTGATGGGCCGCGCCTCCCACTGGGCGCCCACGGCCCGCTGGCTGTCCGGGCGCCACCGCGCCGTCGCGCTCGACCAGCGCGGCCACGGACGCAGCGACAAGCCCCCGGAAGGGGCGTACACCCGGGAGGCGTACGTCGAGGACGCCGAGGCCGCCCTCGAACAGCTCGGCCTCGCCCCGGCCGTCGTCATCGGCCACGCCATGGGCGCGCTGACCGCCTGGCAGCTCGCCGCCAAACGCCCCGACCTCGTCCGCGGGCTGATCATCTGCGACATGCGGGCCTCCGCGCTCGGCGCCGCCTCGCAGCGCGAGTGGGCCGAGTGGTTCCGCGCCTGGCCCGTCCCCTTCGCCACGCTCGCCGACGTACGCAAGTGGTTCGGCGAGGACGACCCGTGGGTGGAGCGGCCCAATCCGGCCCGGGGCGAGTTCTACGCCGAGGTGATGGCCGAGTCCCCGGACGGCTGGCGGCCCGTCTTCGACCCGGAGCAGATGCTCCGCTCCCGCGAGGCATGGGTCTACGACGCCCACTGGGAGGAGCTCGCCCAGGTCCGGTGCCCGGCCCTGGTGGTGCGCGGCCTCGACGGCGAACTGGGCCGTGCCGAGGCGCAGGAGATGGTCCGCGTCCTGCCGCGCGGGCAGTACGCCGAGGTGGCCGACGCCGGCCACCTCGTCCACTACGACCAGCCGGAGGCCTGGCGGGCGGCGATCGAGCCGTTCCTGGACGGCCTCCGGGAGAGCTGACCCCGCGCGCCCGCCGGCGCCGTCACCCCTTGCTGACCGCCGCCAGGATCTCCGGCAGGCGGTCGGCGGTCCGCGGCGCGGCCAGCCGCAGCCCGGCCGCCGTGAGCACCGCCCCGTACACCGCGCCCACCGGCAGCAGCAGCCAGAGCCACGCGTCGCCGCCCGCGCCGGCGTTCAGCCAGACCGTCAGCGCGATGACGGGCGCGCACAGCAGCGCCGCGGCGACCATCCCGCCGAAGATCGAGATCCAGGCGAGCCCGGTCTGCCCGGGAGCGACGTTCTTGTAGCCCTCCTGCGGGATGGAGTACGGGAAGCGGGCGGAGGTCCACGCGCCGGTCGCCAGCATCGCGCCGAGCAGCGCGAAGGACAGGCCGAGGACCTCCGGCAGGGACCGCCAGTCGCCGAGCATCGCCGTCGTCACCACGGTGACGAGGACGGCGTACGGCAGGGTGATCAGCAGCAGGGCGAACGCGCGGGCGCGCAGCTCGACGTAGGCGTCCCGCCGCGAGGAGATCGTCAGGGCGACCATCCAGAACGCGGAGGTGTCCTGCCCGAACTGGTTGTACATCTGGATGCCGAGCATCCCGGCGGCGAAGCAGGCGAAGTAGACCGAGCCGGTGCCCTGCCAGGCGTTGAAGACCGGCACGATCAGGCCGATGGCGAGCGAGGTCACCCACGCCGCCTTGGTCTTCGGGTCGCGCCACACGTACCGCAGGCTGCGCTCCATGACGGTGCCGGTGCGGCCCGGGGGCAGCAGCCGGGCGAGCCCCGACGGGCCGCGCTCGCGGGCGGGCCGCTCCCCGGCCTGGAGCGTGGAGCCGTCGGGCGCGGTCATCAGCCGGTTCAGGTGCCGCGCCCACACCCACACCAGCGCCACCAGCGCCGCGGCGCTCAGCGCGAGCTGGGCGGCGGCCGCCCCGTAGGCGCCGTCGCCCGCCGAGTCCGCCGCGCCGATCGCCGACGCGGGCGGCACCCACCGCAGCACGTCGCCCAGCGGGTCCAGCTCGGACAGCCCGGACGCGCCGATGCGCTGCGCGCCGAAGTTGACCACCTGCGCCCCGACGGCGACGACCAGACCGCTCAGCACCGCCAGGTCCCGCCCCTTGCGGCTGGTGAGCAGCCGTACGTTGGCGGCGGCGACCGCCCGCGCGAGCGCCACGCACACCAGCAGCGCCAGCACGGCGCCGGCCGCGCCGACGGCGAACGCCGCCCCGCCGTGCGCGACGGCGATCACGGAACCGGCGAGCACGCACAGCGTGAACAGCGGCCCGATGCCGACCAGGGAGGCCACGAGCAGGGCCCGCACCAGCGGCCGGGGCCGCAGCGGCAGCATCACCAGCCGGGTCGGGTCGAGGGTCTCGTCCCCGCCGGGGAAGAACAGCGGCATCACCGCCCAGCCCAGGGCGAGCACCGCCACCAGCGGCACGATCAGCGACGCGGCGTGCGCGTGCCCGCGCAGCGCGACCAGCCCGACGAACTGGAGCGCGGTGAACAGCAGCGTGACGGCGACGGAGGCGACGTAGGCCGCCCGCCGCCCGCTCGACTGGCGCAGCCCGTTGCGCAGCAGCGACAGCTTCAGCCGGACGAAGACGGGCGTCAGGGAGGACTCCGCGGCGCTCATCGGGACCCGCCGCCCAGCCAGTCCAGGTCGGAGCCGGCGTCCCGGCCCCGCGCCCCGACGAGTTCCAGGAACGCCTGCTGGAGCGAGGCGGCCTCCCCGCGCACCTCGGCGAGCGGGCCGGTGGCGCGGATGCGCCCGGCGGCCATGACGGCCACCCAGTCGCACAGCGACTCCACCAGCTCCATCACGTGGGAGGAGAAGACGACGGTGGCGCCGGAGGCGGTGTAGCGCTCCAGGACGCCCCGGATGGTCTGTGCCGAGACCGGGTCGACGCCCTCGAACGGCTCGTCCAGGAAGAGCACTTCGGGGTTGTGCAGCAGCGCCGCCGCCAGCCCGATCTTCTTGCGCATGCCGGTCGAGTAGTCGACGACCAGCTTGTGCTGGGACCCGGCCAGGTCGAGGACGTCGAGCAGCTGGGTGGCCCGCTTGTCGACCTCCGCGCCGGGCAGGCCCCGCAACCGGCCCGTGTAGGCGAGCAGTTCCCGCCCGGACAGCCGCTCGAACAGCCGCAGGCCCTCCGGCAGCACCCCGATCCGCGCCTTCACCTGGGCCGGGTCCCGCCACACGTCGTGCCCGACGATCTCGACGGTGCCCTGGTCGGGCCTCAGCAGTCCGGTCGCCATCGACAGCGTGGTGGTCTTCCCGGCCCCGTTCGGTCCGACCAGCCCGATGAACTTCCCCGTGGGCAGCTCCAGATCGATCCCGGCCACCGCGACCTGCTGCCCGAACCGCTTCCAGAGCCCCCGCACCCGTACGGCACTACCGCTCACCGCGTTCTCCCTCCGTCGAGGTGAACCCTACGGCGGGACGGCGCCGCCCGGGGGAGTGCGAGGACGCCGTGACCGGGCGGGACGCCGTGACCGGGCGGGACGCCGTGACCGGGCGGGGCGGCTGGCGCCGGCTACCGGTCCCTGCCGCACGCGTAGGCGAGCGGCGAGATCAGCTCCTCCGCGTCCGGCAGCCACCGGTTCGCCGGTGTCGGACGGCACGCCCACTGCACCGCCCCGCGCGTGCCGAACCGCGTGGGCGGGGCGGCCACGTACGCGCCCTCGCCGAGCGCGGTCAGGTCGAGGGAGGAGGGGGACCAGCCCAGCTTGCGCACCAGGTCCGGCACCTTCGCCGCGGCCCCTGGCAGCACGAAGAACTGCATCCGCCGGTCCGGGGTCAGCGTGACCGGGCCGAGCGTCAGGTCCATCCGCTCCATCCGCGCGAGCGCGAGGAAGCCGGCGGTCTCGGGCACGTCGATCGCGTCGAACGTCCGCCCGGTGGGCAGCAGGATCGACGCCGCCGGCTGCTTCTGCCACATGCGGCGGGCCACGGTCGCGCTGCCCGTCGCCTGGGTCGCCCAGTCCGCACGCGCCGGGTGTGCGCCGGGGACGGCGCACGCCGGGTCACCGCAGGAGCAGCGCTGTGTCCCGTCGGCGGCTTCCAGCCAGGTGCCGGGGAACACGTCCCAGTGGCGTTCCTCGGCGTAGCGGACGGCGGCCTCCAGCAGCGACGTACCGCGCTGCTGCGGAATCTGAGCGGCTTGGGTTCCCGGGATCGTCTCTTCCACGTGGAACTCAACTCCCGCGCCCATCCGGGGTTACGGGCGCCCGCCCGTCTCCCGCCACCACCCGTGCGGCGAAGGCCCTTCGGGCCTGCACCGTGCCCTTTTGCGCGGGGGAGGAGCACCGATTCGGCTCTCGGGGCGCATGGTTGCACGTGCGGGGGCGCGCGCGAGGGTCCGTGGCCGGGGCTGGGTAACCACGTCTGGGGCGGCACCAGCCGTTACCCCGGCAATACTCGCAAGCTTCGCATTTTCGGCACATGGACGGGGCATTGATCTTCACAGCCGGATCCTTTCGCCGGGACGCGAGGGGTTCGGCCGCGGAAGAACACGACAACCCGGTGCGTGGGCAGGCACCGCAGCCTCAGGGGGTACGCCATGGCCGCAAGGCCTCTCGTCGCGCGGCAGCCGAACGAACGGCTGCAGGCGCTCATCCAGGAAGCGGGTTGCTCGAACGCCGGGCTCGCCCGCCGGGTCAACATGGTCGGCGCCGAGCACGGCCTCGACCTGCGCTACGACAAGACGTCCGTCGCCCGCTGGCTGCGCGGACAGCAGCCGCGGGGCCGGGCGCCCGCGATCATCGCCGAGGCGCTCGGCCGCAAGCTGGGCCGTACGGTCACGATCGACGAGATCGGCATGGCCAACGGCAAGAACCTCGCCTCGGGCGTCGGCCTCCAGTTCTCGCCGACGGTGCTGGGGGCCATCGAGCAGGTCTGCGAGCTGTGGCGCAGCGACGTCGGGCGCCGGGACTTCCTGTCCGGGGCGTCCGTCGCCGCCTCCGCGCTGGTCGAGCCCAGCCGCGACTGGCTGATCTCCGCGCCCGACTCCCAGGTGGCGCGGGCGGCCGGGCCGCGGGTCGGCCAGTCCGACGTGGCGGCGGTGCGGGCGATGACGCAGGCCCTGGTGGAGCTGGACCACCAGTACGGCAGCGGGCATGTGCGCCCGGTCGTCGTGCACTACCTCAACAGCGTCGTCTCCGGGCTGCTGGCGGGTTCCTACCGCGAGGCGGTGGGGCGCGAACTGTTCGCCGCAGTCGCCCGGTTGACCGAGCTCGCCGGGTACATGGCCGTGGACACCGGACAGCCCGGGCTCGCCCAGCGGTACTACATCCAGGCGCTGCGCCTGGCCCAGGCGGCGGGCGACCGCGGGTACGGCGGGTACGTGCTCGCCGCCTCCATGAGCCACCTCGCCGCGCAGCTCGGAAACCCGCGCGAGATCGCGCAGTTGGCGCGCGCGGCGCAGGAGGGAGCGCGCGGGCGGGTGACCCCGCGCGCGGAGTCGATGTTCCACGCGGCCGAGGCGCGCGGGCACGCGCTGATGGGCGACGCGCGGGCGGCCCAGGCGGCGGCCGGGCGCGCGGTGAGCGCGCTGGAGGCGGCCGACGCCGCTTCCGGTGACGACCCGGCGTGGATCGCCCACTTCGACGAGGCCTATCTCGCCGACGAGTTGGCGCACTGCCACCGGGACCTGGGCCAGGCCGAGGCGGCGGCGCGCAACGCCCGGGAGGCCCTGGCCGGGCATCCCGAGTCGCGGGCGCGCAGGCGGGCGATCGGTTACGTGCTGCTGGCCACCGCGCAGGTGCAGCAGCGCGAGATCGAGCAGGCGTGCGACACCGGCCTGAAGGCGGTGGAGCTGCTGGAGACGCTGCGCTCCAACCGCGGCGCCGAGTACCTGGAGGACTTCCAGCAGCGCCTGGAGCCCTACCGGGAGGAGCCGGTGGTACGGGAGTTCGGGGCCCGGCTCGACCTCCAGGTGGCCGCGTGACCGCACCGGCGCCCGGGTGGTGAACATTCCGGGTGCCGGTGAGTGAACCCGTGGAAAACGTGCACGGGATGTGAGGGAGGAGGCATAAACAGCGTCCGGCGGCCCGGTTCCGTTACAGGGCTCGCAGGGGACAAGATCACGCCCGTACTGCTTGGCACGGGGCTCCGGGGACCCGGTAGCGTGAGCCGACGCTTCCGAAGATCCCCCATTCGTAGGAGTCCCGGTGACGCAGAGTGGACAGGGCGAGCAGCCCTCGGCGGGCCCCGTGCGCGAGGGCGTCGTGCTGCCCTCCGGCGGCGGCCCCCTGCCGCCGGGAGGGACGGGCCCGGCCGGCGGACCGGCCGGCGGACCGTCCTGGGACCGTTCGTGGGGCCCGGACCAGCAGCAGAACCAGGCCCCCGGCGCCCCGGACCGGCAGCAGGGGCAGGCCCCCGGCGCCCCGGACCAGGGCTGGCAGGCGCCGCCCGCCCAGCCCTGGGACCAGCCGGGCCCGGGCCCGCTGCCCCCGGAGGGCGCGCAGCCCCCGGCGTACGGCACCCCGGCGCCGCCCCCCGCGCCCGGCCCGGCGTACGGACAGAGCGGCCCGGCCTACGGCACCGCCGGCCCGTCGTACGGCGCCGCGGGTCAGGCGCCGGGTGCCGCCGGGCAGCCGTACGGGACCGCGGGCCAGGCGCAGGGCGCCACCGGTCCGTCTTACGGAGGCGCCGGGCAGACGCAGGGTGCCGCCGGGCAGCCCTACGGTGCGGCCGGTCCGTCGTACGGGACCGCGGGTCAGGCGCAGGGCGCCGCCGGGCAGCCGTACGGTCCGCCCGCTCCCGGGTACGGCGGGAACGGCGCGAGCGGTGCGGGCGGCGAGGGGTACGGCGGGCCGGCGTCCGCGCCCCTGCCGCCCGCCGACGAGGGCGCCACCCAGTACCTGCCGCCGGTCCCGGGGACCGACGCGGCCACGCAGTACCTGCGGCCCGTCGCGCCGTCCGCGGACGACGGAGCGACCCAGTACATACCGCCGGTCTCCCCGGGGGTGCTGCCGCCCGAGAGACCGGCCGGCCCGCCGTCCGAGGAGACCCGGTTCCTGGGCCGGGTGCCGCACGGCTCCCCGCCGGGTGCCGCGGCCGGTCCCGTGCCGCCCGCCTCCGGGCCGGACGCCGAGGCCACGCAGTACATCGCGCCCGTGCCCGGCGGGCAGCCCGCCGGCGCGCCGTACGGTGCCGCGCCCGGCGGGGGCGCGGACCGGCATCCGCCCGCCGAGTTCGACAACCTCTTCCGTGACACCCCGGGCGGTGACGGCCCGGCCGGTTCCACCCAGCAGCTTCCGCTCGTCGACGCACCGCAGCCCCCGTACGCCGCGGCCCCGGCCGCCTACGCCCCGCAGGGCCCCGGCGGGTACGCCCCGCAGGGTCCGGGAGGCTACGGCGACGGCGGCCGGGGCGGGCGCGGCGGCCGGACCGGTTCGCGGGTGCCGCTGCTCGCGGCCATCGGGGTGGGCCTCGCCGTCGTCGGCGTCGGGGCCGGGGCGCTGCTCGCCGGCGGGGGCGGCGGGGACGACGACGGGGACGACGGCAAGCAGCCCGTCTCGGCGACGGCCCCGGCGACCGCCGCGACGTCCTCCGCGCCGCCGACCGTCGATCCGGCCCGGCAGCAGGCCGAGGAGCTGGACAAGCTGCTCGCCGACAGCGGCAGCAGCCGGGCCGCCGTCATCAAGGCGGTGGCCGACGTGCGGTCCTGCGACAACCTCCCCCAGGCCGCCAAGGCTCTGCGGGACGCGGCCGCGCAGCGCACCGGCCTCGTCACCCGGCTGCGGCAGCTGCCCGTGGACCGGCTGCCGAACCACGCCGCGCTGACCGGCGAGCTGACCAAGGCGTGGCAGGCGTCGGCCTCGGCCGACAACCACTACGCCGCCTGGGCCGACCAGGTCGCCGGCAAGAACGGCTGCAAGAAGGGCCACGCCCGCACCACCGGCAGCACCCAGGCCGGCAACCAGGCGAGCGAGACCGCGAACACCCACAAGAAGGAAGCCGCCCGCCTGTGGAACGCGATCGCGCGGGAGATGGGCCTGACCCAGCGCCAGGGGTCCCAGCTCTGAGCCCAGGGCTCAGGACCCAGGGCTCAGGACCCAGGGCCCAGGGCTCTGAGGTCTGAGTTCTGACCGAGCCTGAGCCGGGGGGTGGTCCGGCTCAGGCCACCTCGGCCTCCCGCAGCGTCCTCGTCGTGTCGACGGCGCCCTTCCTGGCCGACACCAGGCGTCCGTCCCGGACGACCTGAACGGTGACGTCGGTGTTGACCAGGCGCGGGAAGCCCACCGAGGCCAGTTTGTCCTGGAACCGCCACCGGAGCTCCGGTGTGAGCCCGCCCGTGCCGACCTTCAGCCCGTCGTCGAGGGCCCGCGTGAGGGCGTCGGCGGTCACCTCGCGGTCGCCGAGCGCCTCGA
This sequence comes from Streptomyces sp. NPDC006134, assembly GCF_040628835.1. NCBI lineage: Bacteria > Bacillati > Actinomycetota > Actinomycetes > Kitasatosporales > Streptomycetaceae > Streptomyces > Streptomyces sp. NPDC006134. Next base: position 217,656 of record NZ_JBEXTV010000002.1, read on the forward strand.
CGACCTCCTTGAACACGGTGTACGCGATCCAGGTGGTCTGCACCCCGGCGTCCGCGGCGTCGATGCTGTTGTCGCCGAACGCCTCCTGCCGGATCACCTGCTTCATCCCGTTCCAGCGCGGATCGCTCGCGACCGGGTACCACCCGGTGACGTAGGACCCCTCGTACGGGCCGGACGCGCCGCCGGTCGCGGTGATCGTCGTCTGGTCGACGCTGCCGAGCACCGTGCCGGTGCGGACCTCGGGGTAGTCCTCGCGCACGCGCCGGAAGGAGTCCATGAAGGTGCCGGTGCGGTCCCCGAGGACGGGCACCACGCAGCCCTCCTTCAGCGGATCGGCGGTCGCCTCCCGCAGCGCCCGCTGCGCCTGGGCGCCGTACCCGGTGGCGTCCTCCGGCGCCCGCTGGTCGCCGGCCGGTGCGTGCCCGCCCGCCGCCAGGCCGGAGTCGAGCAGCGCGGACAGGTGGTCGCCCGCGATGGTGTCGGGGCGCACCAGGGTGACGGGGCCGCAACGGGGGGCGAGCGCGCTGCCGAGGCCGGCCAGCAGGGCGGGCTGGCCGCCGTTGACCGGGTAGGACAGGGGGCTGGTGAACTCGGTGTTGGTGATGCCGTAGCCGCCGATGTAGGGGATGCCGGCGCTTTCGAGGACGGGGAAGAAGGAGTCGGCGTGCTGGCTGTAGGAGCCGACGACCGCGACGGCGTTCTCCTTGACCGCGCGCCGGGCGCATCGGGCGGCGGCGATGCTGTCGTTGTGCTCGTTGCAGGTCAGGACGTGGAGCGGGTGCCCGTTGATGCCGCCTCGGGCGTTGATCCAGCGGGCGTAGGCGCGGGCGAAGGCCGGCATGCCGGGTTTGTTGGTGGCGCCCGTGTCCTGCGGGGCCCAGGTCATGACGGTGATCGGAGCGTCCCCGGAGCCCCCCGTGGCACCGGGGACGATCCCGCAGCCGGCGACGAGCGACGCGCAGGCCGCCAGGGCGCCCGCGGTCAGGACGCCGGTTCTGGCGGGCCGGGTGAGGAGGCGGAGAAGGGTGGTGCTGCGCTTGCGTCGCCTTCCGGTCATGGACCCACACGATTCCGTCACACGGCTAACCTGGAAGTGACCTCCGGTCAATGCGTGGTGACACGGAGGTGAATTGCGGGGGCCGGTGGGGAACGTGTGGAGGGGAACGTACGATCGATGACCGTGCAAGGTTCGGAGAACACTTCCCGTCGCGGCCGCCGCTCCTCCACCATGGGCGGCATGCCACTGAACGACATGCCGTGGTGGCGCTGGCGCAGCCATGTGCGCTCCGCGCTGCACATGCTCTCCGACCCCGCCTTCCAGCGGGACGTCTGGCTGGCCGGGGTGGACGGCTACGGCGACGTCACCGACGCGGTGTACCGGCTGGTGGAGGACACCTGGCTGGATCACTGGTCCGCGGAGAAGTACATCGGCACGATCTTCCGCGACTCGCAGGAGGCGGCGCTCGTCGACACCGCCGTGCTGCGCGTGCTGCGGATCATGCACGAGGTCGGGCCGGACGCCCCGGTCCAGACCTACCTCGCCCACCCGTCCTGGCCGGACGCGGTGCGCGCGGCGCGTGACGCGCACCTGCGGCTGGCCACCGCCGACGGTGACGACCCGGACACGGCGCCGCGCAGCCTGGAGGCGCTGCGGGTCCTGACCCGGTCCGCGTAGCGGGACGGCCGTCGGCGCGGGCGCCGGATATGGGACCCTGTCCTGCATGAACGAGCAGTCCACCCGAGCCGCGGCCCCGGCCGCCCAGTACGTCCTCACCCTCTCCTGCCCGGACAAGCAGGGCATCGTGCACGCCGTGTCGAGCTACCTGTTCATGACCGGCTGCAACATCGAGGACAGCCAGCAGTTCGGCGACCACGACACGGGACTGTTCTTCATGCGCGTCCACTTCTCGGCCGAGGCGCCGGTGACGGTGGACAAGCTGCGCGCCAGCTTCGCGGCGATCGGCGACTCCTTCCACATGGACTGGCAGATCCACCGGGCCGACGAGAAGATGCGCGTCCTGCTGATGGTCAGCAAGTTCGGCCACTGCCTGAACGACCTGCTCTTCCGGGCCCGTATCGGCGCGCTGCCGGTGGAGATCGCCGGTGTGGTGTCCAATCACACCGACTTCGCCGAACTGGTGGCGTCCTATGACGTCCCCTTCCACCACATCCCCGTGACGAAGGACACCAAGGCCCAGGCCGAGGCGCGGCTGCTGGAGATCGTGCGTGAGGAGGGCGTCGAACTCGTCGTGCTCGCCCGCTACATGCAGGTCCTCTCCGACGACCTGTGCAAGCGGCTGGCCGGGCGGATCATCAACATCCACCACTCCTTCCTGCCGAGCTTCAAGGGCGCCAAGCCCTACCACCAGGCGCACGCGCGCGGCGTGAAGCTGATCGGCGCCACCGCGCACTACGTGACGGCCGACCTCGACGAGGGGCCGATCATCGAGCAGGAGGTCGAGCGGGTCGGCCACGACGTCACCCCCGAGGGGCTCGTCGCCATCGGGCGGGACGTCGAGTGCCAGGCGCTGGCCCGGGCCGTGAAGTGGCACGCCGAGCGGCGGATCCTCCTCAACGGGCGCCGGACGGTGGTGTTCGCCTAAGGGCCAAGGGCCAAGGGCCAAGGGCCAAGGGCTCAAGGGCTCAAGGGCTCAAGGGCCTGAAGGCCCAGGGGCCCGAGGGGCAGAGGCTCCGCTCCCTACATCCGGCTCAGGCTCGCCGCCGCGAACAGCACGTCCCGGATCGCCTCCCGGTCCCCGACCTTCCCGGCGGCGGCCTCCTCCGGCGGGACGTGGCCCGCGGCCAGGCGGCAGAACTCCACGCCGTCCAGGGCCACGTGGGCCACCTCGTGGGCGGCGGAGCCCACCGCCGCGGGGGAGTCCAGCGGGATCAGCCACTCGCCGCCGCCGGACCCCTCGATCTCCAGCCGCAGACTGCGCCCCGGCTCGCCCGCCGGAACCAGGTGCCGACGCGGGCCGGGCGCGGCCAGCCCGTCCCGGCGCCGCGCGGCCAGCGCCGTCGGCAGCATCCGCGCCGCGAGGTCGATCATGCGGTTGAGGTGACGCGGGGACGGCGGCTCGTACGGGTAGTCCACCGCGTCCGCGATGTCCTCGGCGTGCACCCAGCACTCGAAGGCCCGGTCCAGCATCGCGTCGTGCAGCGGCAGCTCGAAGTCGCCGTACGAGACCGGCATCCGGCCCGTCCCGCTCCCCGTGAACGACACCGTCCGGACGAGGGCGTGCGTCTGCTCCCGCCAGGGCGCCCGCACCGCGCGGGTGGGCGGGAGGCGGGAGGCCCGCCAGTACGCCTCCGTACGGGACGCCGGTGCCGGGGCCGGTGCCGGGATGCCGCCGAGCGGATCGGGCAGGCCGAGGGCGACCGCGACCAGCCCGTCGACGGACAGCAGGTGGGCGATGACCCCGGCGACGGTCGTCCGGCGGCTCGTCGCGCCGTCGGCGCCGAACCAGCGCAGCCGGACGGGAGCGTGCCACTCGGCGTCCCCGATGTCCTGGAGCAGCGCGTCCAGCCGGGCCGTCTCGGCGTCGTAGGGGACCGCCCACCCGGGCACGGGGATGCGCGGCGGGCGCCGTTCCAGGCAGCTCTCCAGGACGCGGGTGCGCAGGGCCGGGTCCAGGTCGAGGCTCTCCGGACGCTGCAACAGCCCGACCGCGTCACGCAGCCGCCCGGCCTCGTCGGCGCAGGCGCCGCAGCCGCGCAGGTGCTCCTCGACGGCCGCCGCCTCCTCCGCCGAGCAGGCGGCCAGCGCCCACGCCCCCAGCAGCGACTGGAGCACCCGGTGCTCCAGCACGGCGGGCGCGGTCCGCGCCGGCGGGGTGCGGCCGTCCCGGACCGCCCGGACGGCGGGTGCGCCCCACTGCTCCGGGACGCCGCCCCCGGGCGGGTGCTCGTCGTCGTACGTCTCGAAGCTTTCCGCTCCGCTCATGCCGCGCCTCCGTACCCGGGCGGCGTTCCGGAGCCGCCGGCCTCGTGCGCGGTGGAGAGCAGCTGGAGACCCAGGCGCAGGCGGCGGCGGGCCTCGTCCTCCGTGACGCCCAGGTCGGCCGCCGCCTGGCGGTAGTCGCGGCGCTGGAAGTAGGCCAGCTCCAGCGCGGCGCGCAGGGGAGCGGGCATGGCCTGGACGATGTAGTCGGCGCGGGCGGCGACCGAGGCGCGGCGCACCTTGTGCTCCAGCTCCTCGGCGCTGCCCGGGCCCCCGCGCGCGAGCGCGGCGGTCTCCGTGGCGCGCAGCCGCTGCACGGCCAGGCGGTGGGTGAGCGTGGCGACCCAGGTCCGCAGGGGGCCCTGCCGGGGGTCGTAGGCGTCCGGGTGCTCCCAGAGGTGGGCGAAGACGTCGCGGGTGATGGCGTCGGCGGCCCCCTCGTCGCCGAGGACGCGGTGGGCCAGGCCGTGCACGAGCGAGGCGAACCTGTCGTACAGCTCGCCGAGGGCGGCGGCCTCCCCGCGCGCGAGCCGCTGCTGCATCTTGCGGTCCCAGTGCAGCGGTGCGTTCCCGTCCGTCATGCGGCCCCCTCACCCCCTGTCCGTGTCCGGCGGCCCGGCCGCTCACCTCGCGGCGTCCGGCCTGTGTCCGCCGTCACCTCGAATGTAGTCGGCACGTCCGACAACGCACGCCCCTTTGTGGCAATACGCGCCCCCAGGGACCCGGTAGGTGGTAATGCGCGTGCTCCGCAGGCTCCTTGGGTTCCCCGCACCTCCCCGCTCTATGACCAGATTCGATCGAATAGGATCGAAAGCGACTTAATCAAGACTTTTTTGATCGGAGTCTGTTTCCAGCGCGGTGTTTGCGGGAACGGCCGGTGGGCAGGCGCGCGCCCAAGAAGCGTAGGTACTGCTTCCGTTTTGGCCCGGCGGGCCCGAACCGGACGTCCCGGCGAGCGAAAGGCATGGTGGTGACGTTCAATGTAAACGCGGCCGAGCAGGGCGGATGGGCCGTGCTCCAGGTGTCGGGCGAGCTGGATCTGGTGACGTCGCCGGTGCTGCGTCAGCGGGTGCACGACGTGGTGGCCGAAGGCCGCCACAGCCTCGTCCTCGACCTCTCCGAGGTCCTGTTCTGCGACTCCAGCGGCGTCGGCGTCCTCGTCGCCGCCCGGCGCCTCATCCGTTCCTGCCAGGGCCGGCTGCGCCTGATCCTGCCGGCCCGCGGCGCGGCCGACGGATCCCACGTCAACCGCGTCCTCGGCGCGCTGGGCGTGCGGCGGCTGTTCGACGTCCACCCCGACCTCGCCTCCGCGACCGGTGACGAGCCGCACACGCCGGCCGCCTAGGTTCCCGTCCTCCGCCGCACCCCTGTCCCGGAATTCCCCCGGTTCCGGTACATCCCTCGCCTTTCCGGAGCCGGGACGGCCCCCGTCGACGTACGCTCCGACCGAGACGCACCCCTCCGACGTAAGGCGGCCCGAAGAGAGATGGACAGCAGCGAGTACGAGCGCAGGATCGCCGACCGGTTCGCCACCTTCGACCAGGACGGCAACGGGTACATCGACCGTGAGGACTTCAACGGCGCGGCCAAGGCGCTGCTCCAGGAGTTCGGCATGGCGGCCCGGTCCGACAAGGGGCAGGCGCTGTACGGCGGCGCCGAGGCGTTCTGGCAGGGCATGGCGGGCATGGCGGACCGGGACGGCGACCAGCGCATCACGCGCGAGGAGTTCGTGAGCGGCGCGGTCAAGCGGCTGCGCGACAACCCCGACCGGTTCACCGAGATCGCCCGCCCCTTCCTGCACGCGGCCCTGGACGTCGCCGACACCGACGGCGACGGCGCGGTCACGGTCGAGGACGCCGTGCGCGTGCTGGTGGCGCTGGGGGTGCCCCGCGAGGCGGCCCGGCCGGCCGCCGCCGCGCTCGACGCCGACGGCGACGGGACGGTGACGGAGCCGGACGTCGTGCCGGCCTTCGCCCGCTACTTCACCGTGTCCGAGTGAGCCTCCTGCACCCCTGTACGGCCCGGGTCGTCACGCAGCGTAGATGCCGGATCGTTTCCCGCTCGCGGCCGGTCACGGTCCGGAGTCGGCGCCGGGCTCCGGTACCTTGGGTGGGATGCGAGTGGCCCCGAGCGCGAACCGTGCCGGTGCCGCCCCCTGGGCGGCTCCGGATCGGCCGGCGCGTGCCGTTGTTCGCAGGGCGGGACGGCCGTGTGCCGTCGTCTGTTCGACTCCTCGCGGCGAGCGTCGCACAGTATGCCCCACGGGTACTCCTTCGCGCTGGAATATGCCCGAAGCGCTTGTTGGGGTGACTGTACGTCAACCATGCTGTCCCACAAGGGGCTCACGTTCCGTGACCCCTGTCGTCCCGGCCGTCGTTCTGGCCATGCAGAAGATGGCTACGATCGTGGCCCTCATGAGGCGCGAGCCTAAGTGTCCGCCGGTTCGGATGGTGTGAGCGGTGCAGGTGCTTCAAGTGCAGCTGGAGATCCGACCCGACCCCGCGGAGGTGGGGCGGGCCCGGAAATGGGCCCGCTCGCGGCTCGCCGGTTCCGGGATACGGGACGACGAACCGCTCGCCGAGACGCTGGTCCTGCTCGTCTCCGAGCTCGTCACCAACGCCGTGGTGCACACCGGCTGCCCCGCCGTCCTGCGCCTGTGTCTGCCGGGCTCGGACGCGGACGAGGCGACGGTCCGCCTGGAGGTGGCCGACGCCAGCGACCGGGCCCCCGTGCCGCGGTGCGTGGACGACGACGAGACCGGCGGACGGGGCCTCGCCCTGGTCGACGGCCTCGCCGACCGCTGGGGCTGGAGCCGCGAGGGGGACGGCAAGCGCATCTGGTGCGAACTCGACCGCTGCGGCCGGGACGGGAAGGCCGCGACGGCCTGCCGGGGCGGCGCGGCGTACGGCGTGGAGGCCGGCGCGGAGACCTGCGCGGAGACCGGCGGCGACGCCCCGGCGCCGGTCTCCACGCCGGCCTTCGAGGCGGTGTAGCGGCCAGGGCGGGCGGAGCCGCGCCTTCCGGTGGCGGGGCGCACCGATGCGCCGGGTCCCTGCTTCCGTGCGCGGCCCTTGTGAACCCCGTGCCAGGGAAGAAGGGCGCCCCCGCCGTTGACGGTTCGTGACCGTTTCCTCACGCTGGTGTTCAGCGATTCGCCGTGAGGGGACGACGAGGGTGCGGTGACGGGAGCCCTCGGCGAGTGCGGGTCGTGATTCGGCGTGGTTCCCCCGGTCCCCGGCGGCACCGGGGCGGGAACGCCGGGGTCGGATGGCGGCGCGTGATGCCCTGCTCGGGGGCGGACGGCACCGCGCCGCCGGCCGGCCGGGCGGCGACACGGGCAGCCCCGGTCACGGGCCTTCCCGCGTCAACCTCCGCGCGACGCCCGGGACATGGCCGCGGACGGGCGGTCGCCCCGCGCCCGGAACGTCCGCCGGTACGCGGTCGGGGTGACCCCCAGCGCCGCCTGCAGATGCTGCCGCATCGACTGCGCCGTGCCGAAACCGGCGTCCCGGGCCACCCGGTCGACGGACAGGTCGGTGGACTCCAGCAGGTGCCGGGCCCGTTCGACGCGCTGCTGGACGAGCCACTGCACCGGGCTGACCCCGACCTCCTCGCGGAACCGGCGGGTGAAGGTGCGGACCGACATGGACTCCTGGGCGGCCATGTCCCGCAGCTGGATCGGCTCGTGGAGCCGGCCGAGCGCCCAGGCGCGGGCGCCGGTCGTCGACGCCTGCTGCGGTTCGGGCACCGGCCGCTCGATGTACTGCGCCTGCCCGCCGTCCCGGTAGGGCGGCACCACCGTGCGGCGGGCCACGTCGTTGGCGACGGCGGTGCCGTGGTCCCGGCGCACGATGTGCACGCACAGGTCGATCCCGGCCGCCACCCCCGCCGAGGTCAGCACGTCGCCGTCGTCGACGTACAGCACGTCCGCGTCGACCCGGACCTTGGGGAAGAGCCGCTGGAAGTGCTCGGCGGCGGCCCAGTGCGTGGTCGCCGGGCGGCCGTCGAGGTGGCCGGCGGCGGCGAGGACGTACCCGCCGGTGCAGATCGCGACGAGCCGGGTGCCGGGCCGGACGAGGGCCAGCGCGGCGGCCAGCTCCTCGGTCAGCACGCCCTCCTCGTAGACCGGGCCGAGCTCGTAGGAGGCCGGGACGACGACGGTGTCGGCGGTGGCCAGGGCCTCGGGGCCGTTCTCGACCAGGATGGCGAAGTCGGCGTCGGTCCGGACCGGGCCGGGCGGCCGGACCGAGCAGGTGACGACCTCGTACAGCCTGCGCCGGCGGTCGTCCCGGGCGCGGCCGAAGATGCGCTGCGGGATGCCCAGTTCGAAGGGGAGCAGCCCGTCGAGGGCGAGGACGACGACGCGGTGCGGGCGCGCCCGGGACGCCCGCTCCTCGGAGGTGGCTCGGTCCGTCATGGCCCGATCCTAGCGAACGCTGTCCCTCGGGCCACTCGATGCGGCGGAGCGCGGCCCGGAAGCTCTATGACGTGACCCAGACAACCGAATCCGCAGCCGCGGCCCCGGCGTCCGGGACCGCCCGCCCGGCCCGCCGGCGCCGCGTCCACCGGGCCTGGTTCGTCGCCGCCGTCACCTTCGTGACGATCATCGGCGCCGCCGCCTTCCGCTCCCTGCCGGGCCTGCTCATCGACCCGCTCCACGACGAGTTCGGCTGGTCCCGCGGCACGATCGGCGCCGCCGTCTCCGTCAACCTCGCGCTGTACGGGCTGACCGCCCCCTTCGCGGCGGCCCTGATGGACCGCTTCGGCATCCGCCGGGTGGTCGCCGTCGCGCTGACGGTGATCGCGGCCGGCGCGGGCGCGACGGTGTGGATGACCGCCGCCTGGCAGCTCGTGCTGTGCTGGGGCCTGCTGGTCGGGCTCGGGTCCGGCTCGATGGCGCTGGCCTTCGCCGCGACGGTGACGAACCGCTGGTTCACCGAGCGGCGCGGCCTGGTCAGCGGCATCCTCACCGCCGCCTCCGCCTCCGGCCAGCTCATCTTCCTGCCTCTGCTGTCCTGGATCGTCGAGACGCACCACTGGCGCCCGGCCGCCGTCACCGTCGCGCTCGCCGCGCTCGCGGTCGTCCCCTTCGTCTGGCTGCTGCTGCGCGACCACCCGGCGGACGTGGGGCAGAAACCGTACGGCGCCCAGGAGTTCGTCCCCAAGCCCGCGCCCGTCCCCGGCGCCGCGCGCCGGGCGCTCACCGTCCTGTTCTCGGCGGCGCGCACCGGCCCCTTCTGGCTGCTGGCGGGCACCTTCGCGATCTGCGGCGCCTCGACCAACGGCCTCGTCCAGACCCACTTCGTGCCCGCCGCCCACGACCACGGCATGCCGGTCACGGCCGCCGCCTCGCTGCTCGCCGTCATCGGGGTCTTCGACGTGGTGGGCACCATCGCCTCCGGCTGGTTCACCGACCGCTTCGAGTCGCGCCGCCTGCTCGCGGTCTACTACGCCCTGCGCGGCGTCTCCCTGGTCTTCCTCCCCCTCCTGCTGGCGCCCACGGTCCACCCGCCGATGGTCTTCTTCATCGTCTTCTACGGCCTCGACTGGGTCGCCACCGTGCCGCCCACCCTGGCGCTCTGCCGCGAGCAGTACGGCGACGACAGCGCGATCGTCTTCGGCTGGGTCCTCGCCTCCCACCAGGTCGGCGCCGCCCTGGTCGCCTTCCTCGGCGGGGTCGCCCGCGACGCGTTCGGCTCCTACGACGTGGTCTGGTACGCCTCCGGCGGCCTGTGCGCGGCGGCGGCGCTGATGGCGCTGGTGATCCGGCGGCGGCCGGCCGGGGCCGTACCGGTGACCGCGGCCTGAGAGCCGCCGCGTACGCTCCCCCTCCGTGGGGTGGGGAGACATGCGCCGGCGCCTGCGGGACGCCGGGCCGGCCTGGTCGTACGACGAGACGTACACGGCCGCCGCGGTGTGCGCCGGGCAGTTGCCGGCGGCCGGGCTGATCTGGTGGGTGGTGTCGTCGACCGGCGACGACTACGGCGTCGGGTACGGCGGGGCGTTCGGCCTGGCCTGCCTGGTCCTGTTCGCCCCGCTGTACCTGCCGTTCCTCGGGCTGCTCCACACGGTCCTGCACATCGCGCCGGCCGCCCTCCTCGCCCGCGCCGCGGGCCGCCGCGTCCCCGGCCCCGAGTGGGTCCGGCACCTGACCGGGGCCGCGCTGGTCGCGTCCGCCTGGGCGGCCCTGGCGGACGCCGTGGGGGCAGGCGGCTTCGCCGCCACCGCCGTGGGGCTCACGGCTCTCGGCGTGCTGCCCGTGCTCGCCCTCGCGTACGTCCGACGGCGTGGTCGCGCACCGGGGCGGGCCTGGGGGTGCTGGGGCGTCTGGTTCCGGGCGGGAGGAGCGGCCGTCGCCCTGTTCGCCGTGGCCTTCGGCGGCCTGCTGGCGGCCGACCGCATGGGTCTGATCGACGCGTACGAGCCCCCGGTGCTCTCGGCCGCCCAGCTCGCCGGAACCTGGCGCGGCGAGGACGGGGCCGTGCTGCGGCTGGATCCCGGCGGCCGGGCCGGGCTGTCCCGGCTGCCGGAGCGGTCCGGCTCCTCCGAGGCGTGGGCGGACGGCACGTTCGCCGTGTGCGACGGCACCGGCACCTGGTCCCTCGACCGGGAGGGCCGCGCCGACCCCTACCCCGAGGACGGCCCCGGGGAACGGGACGGCGTGGTCGTCCGGCCGGGCGGCGGATGCGGGGAGGACACCTACTGGACGATCGGCGGCACCGAGCGCCGGCCCGAGCTGTTCGTCCTGTTCGGCGACCCGGACGCGGGGGAGCTGCACATCCTGACCCGGGACTGAGATCCGGGGGCGTGGTCCGTTGTCCGTTGTCCGTGGTCGTGGTCTTTTCCGTCGCGGGCCGCCCGGCCCGACGGCGACCGGACGCCGACGGAGGGGCGACGACCGGCCGGAGGACGGAGGGCCGGGAGGGGATTCGGACGGAAGGCAGAGGGGACTCACGGCCTTGACGCCGCCGGGTGCGACCCGGATTGAATGAGCCGATGGCCCGTACATGTGAACGCTCCCTGTCCTCCGCCGTCCCCGAGCCGCACGGCCACGGCCTGCGCCTGCGTGCCTGGGACCCCGAGTCCGACGCCGACGCCGAGGCGTGGCTGCGGGGCGTGCGGGACCCCGACTTCCGGCGCTGGAACACCCCGCTCAGGCCGGTCACGGACATCGACGGCGCGCGCGAGATGCTGCGCGCGCGGGCACTGGACGCGGCGGACGGCCGGTCGGTGTCGTTCCGGATCACGGACGCGGACAGCGGCACGACGCTCGGCCACATAGGCGTCAACCAGATAGACCACGGGCTGAAGCGGGCGTGCGTCGGCTACTGGGTGCTCCCCGAGGCCCGCGGCCGGGGCGTCGCCTCCCGGTCGCTGCTGCTCGCGGCCCGCTGGGCGTTCGGCGAGCTGGGGACGCACCGCATGGAGCTGGACCACGCCCTCGGCCACGAGGCGTCCTGCCGGGTCGCCGAGCGCTGCGGGTTCCGCTACGAGGGGACGATGCGCGGCGCGCTCTTCCAGCAGGAACGCCGCGACGCCTTCCGCGACGCCCACCTGCACGCCCGGCTGGCCACGGACCCCGAGCCGGCGGTGCCGTAGCGCCCGCCGTACCGGCCGGTCACGGCCAGAGCAGCCGCCGGTCCCACCCCTGACCGGCGCGCCGGTAGGCGAGGCGCACGTGGCGGCGCCGGGGCTCGCCCTGGAAGAACTCCGCCTCGTCGGGGCGGAGCCGGTACAGCGTCCAGGACGGAACCGGCGTGTCCGGTGCGCGCACGGCCCGCTCCCACGCCGCCTCCGACGCCTCCGCCAGCTCCTCCAGCGAGCCCAGTTCCCGGCTCTGCCGGCCGGTGAGGGCGGCGGCCAGGGCACCGGCCGAGCGGGCGTGCAGGTCGGCCTGCGCCTCCTCGGGCGGGGCGACGGCGACCGGGCCGCGCAGGCGCACCTGGCGGCCGAGCACCGGCCAGTGGAAGGCGAGGGCGGCGTACGGGCGGGCGGCGAGGTGGCGGCCCTTGCGGCTGCCGACGTGCGTGGCGAAGGACCAGCCGTCCTCGTCCGCGCCGTGCAGCATCACGATCCGCACGTCCGGCAGGCCGTCCTCGTCCGTCGTCGCCAGCGACACGGTATGCGGCTCGCGCTGCCCGGCCGCCACCGCGTCGGCGAACCACCGCGTGAACAGGGGCAGGGGAGCGGCGGGGGCGGTGTCCGGGTCGAACGGCGGCAGCTCGGTGACCTCGGGGTCCCACACCCGCAGCGACCTCAGCAGCTCGTGCAGATCCGTTCCCATGCCCCGATTGTCGCGGCCCCGGCGGCAGCGCTCACACCGAGCCCCTCACACCAGACCCCTCACACCAGACCCCTCACACGGAACCCAGGTCGGACGACACCCACCGCTCGGGCCGCATGTGGACGACGACCTGCTCGCCGTGGTTCTTCCAGGCGAAGTCGACGTACCCGTCGACCTTCTCGGCCGGGAGGTAGCGGGCCGAGATCTCCCGGAGCAGTTCGACGGTGGCCGGGACGGTCCGGACGACGGGGCCCTCGACCGACACGTACCGGATGGTGGGCTCCAGCCGGTCGACCATCAGGGAGAACCGGCCCGCCTTGCCGATCAGCTCGTTCTTGCGGGAGTCGAGCCCGGTCATGATCCACACCTCGCCGCCGGGCTCGTACTGGTACCAGATCGGCACGGTCAGCGGGGCGCGGCCCGCTCCCGCGTCGACCGCCAGCGCGGCGATGTGCGGCTCGGCCAGGAACTGTTCACGCTCTTCGCGGGTCAGGGCCATCGCGGTCTCCTCCAGCGGATCGGTGTCGTGCCGGTGCCACGGCAACGCCGGGGGAGCGGCGCGGTGTTCCCCTCCGGGGACATCACCGGCCCCACCGCCACAACGCGACAGGCGGCGGCCCACTCGGGTGGACCGCCGCCTGCCAGACAGGACTTGGGGTGGGGTGCGGGGGAAAGGCCCGGAGAGGCCCGGAGAGGCCCGGGGCGCCCGCGCTACTTCGCCGGCTTCTTCCCGGTGACCCCCAGATGGACCAACAGCGCCAGGTTGGGCTTCAGTTCGGCCTGCTTCACGCCCCAGGAGGAGACGACCTTCTGGTGCGAGGCCACGGCGGCGAGCATCGCGACCAGCGCGCCCGCGATCGCCGCCGGGCTCACGTCCTTGTCGACCCGGCCCTTGGACTGAAGCTCGGCGACGGCGTCCGCGAGAGAGCTGTTCACCGAGTTGAGGATCTTCGTGCGGATCTTGTTGAACCGCTTGTCGCCCTCGGCGGCACCGAGGTCGACCACGCGCAGGATCGCGTCGTTCTTGCGCCAGAAGTCCAGGAACCCGTCGACGAGTTCCTGCGCGGTCTGCCAGCCCGCCTTTCCGGCCCAGGACCGGCCCTCCACCAGGCCCGCCAATCCGGCACCCCGGGAGGCCATTTGCTCGGCGATCTCCAGGACGGCGCCCTCGACGTCCGGGAAGTACTGGTAGAAGGTCGCCGGCGAGGTGCCCGCCTTGCGCGCGACGTCGATGACCTTGACATCCCGGTAGGGGGAGGAGCTGAGCATCTCGCTGAGGCAGTCGAGCAGCTTCTGCCGGGTCGCCTGCCCTCGCCGGCCGGCCACGCGGCCGTCGACGGTACGCACTTGTCCTGTCATGCCGTCAGCTTACCGAGGGGGCATCGGGGCGCTATTCGGCCGACTGCAAATGGGGTGCACGGGCGTGAAGGGGCTGGTGTGCCTGGTCTGCGCGGTGCGCGGCGCCCGGTTACTTTGACGGCATGGCCGAAAACAGTGCATCCGGCGACAGCGCTCCCCGGGCCGCGGAGGGCGGCTGCCCGGAGGGCGTTCCGTGCTGGGTGGACGCGCAGCTCCCCGACGTCGAGGCGGGCAGACGGTTCTACGGCGAGCTCTTCGGATGGACCTTCGAGGACCGCGCGGAGACGGACGGCCGCACCCGGGCGCCCGGCTCCCCGGTGTGGGCCCTGCTGGACGGCGAGCCCGTCGCCGGCCTCGCGCACAAGCCGGACGGCCGGCTCCCCACCGTATGGACGGTGTACTTCGCCACCCCCGACGCCGAGGCGCTGGCCGCGCGGATCACCCGGGCCGGCGGGCAGGTCGTGAGCGCCCCCCTGCCGGTCGGCGAGCTGGGCACGGCCGCCCTGGTCACCGACCCGCAGGGCGCCGTCTTCGCCCTGTGGCAGCCCGCCGCCCACCCCGGCTTCGGGCGGCGGCACGAGCCGGGCACCTTCACCTGGGCCGAGCTGTACACGACCGACACCGAGGCCGCCAACGCCTTCTACGGGGGCCTCTTCCACGACGCCCTCTTCGGCCCGGTCGCCGAGCCCGACTTCGGCCGCGCCCCCCTCTCCGGCGTCTTCCCCGCCGAGATGCCGCCCCACTTCCTCATCCACTTCGGGGTCGAGGACTGCGAGGCCGCCCTCGCCGCGGCCGTCCGGCTCGGCGGGCGGGTGCAGGTACCGCCGTTCGACACCTCGTACGGGCGGGCGGCCGTGGTCGCCGACGACCAGGGGGCGTCGTTCGCGCTGCTGCAGCGCTGACGGCCCGGGTCCGGCGCCGGCCGCCTCCGCATCACGCCACTTCACGCGCCGTATGCCCCTATATGGTGCCGGACACCCCCTTCCTCCCCGGGTTCGCCACCAGCGGCCCGGACAGGAAGAATCGGGGTGCGTGCCGCCACGGCGGTGCGGTGGTGAGACGCTGCACTTCGGCCGCGTTACATATGTGGGTGGCGCGGCTCGTACGGGGAGGTGGCAGGCAAGTGGTGGATCAGCTGACGCAGCACGATCCGCGGCGGATCGGGCCGTTCGAGGTGCTGGGACGGCTGGGAGCCGGCGGCATGGGGCTGGTCTATCTGGCGCGCTCGGCGTCCGGCCGGCGCGTGGCGATCAAGACGGTGCGGACGGAACTCGCCGAGGACCAGCTCTTCCGGGTCCGCTTCACCCGCGAGGTGGAGGCGGCCCGCGCGGTCTCGGGCTTCTACACGGCGGCCGTGGTCGACGCCGACCCGCGCGCCGCCGTGCCGTGGCTGGCCACCGCGTACGTGCCCGCGCCCTCCCTGGAAGAGATAGTGAACGAGTGCGGCCCGCTCCCGGCGCAGGCGGTGCGCTGGCTGGCGGCGGGCATCGCGGAGGCGCTCCAGTCGATCCACGGCGCCGGGCTCGTCCACCGCGACCTGAAGCCGTCCAACGTCCTCGTCGTCGAGGACGGCCCCCGGGTGATCGACTTCGGCATCGCCTCCGGCGTGTCGAACACCCGTCTGACGATGACGAACGTCGCCGTCGGCACCCCCGCCTACATGTCGCCCGAGCAGGCCAAGGACTCCCGCAGCGTCACCGGCGCCAGCGACGTGTTCTCCCTCGGCTCCACCCTCGTCTTCGCCGCCACCGGGCACGCCCCCTTCCACGGCGCCAACCCGGTGGAGACGGTCTTCATGCTGCTGCGCGAGGGACCCGACCTGGACGGGCTCCCCGAGGAGCTGCGCCCGCTGATCGAGTCCTGCATGCAGATGGAACCGGCGGCCCGCCCCACCCCCGCCGACCTCCAGGCCCAGCTCGCGCCGCACCTGTTCGGCTCCGGCACCGACGACAGCGGTACGGCGTCGGCGTGGCTGCCCGAGCGGGCCGTCGGCCTGATCGAGGCCCGCCGCAACGGCCGCCCGCCCGGCCAGACCACCCGCGGCGGCGCCCGCAGCGGGGGAGCGGTCCCAGGGCCCCCGGTGCCGCCTCCGCCCTCCCACGACCCGGCGGTCCCGGCACCCGCCGTGCCCGCCCCGCCCCCGCAGCCGCCCGCGCCCGTGCCCGTGCCGCAGCCCGTCGGGTCCCCCGACACCGGGCCGGTCCGGCTGGCCGGCGCGATGGTGCCCATCGGCCCCGGCCCGCGCGTCGCCGACATGCGCGTCACCGCCGTCCGGGCGCCCGCGCCGGAGTCCGCCCTGGCCGCCTCCTGGTCCAAGCCCCGCCCCGGCGTCAACGGCGCCGACCCCGCCGTGGCGGCCGTACCCGCCGCCCCGCCCGCCCCGGCGGCACCCCCCGCCCCCGAGACGGCGGTGCCCGGCTGGCGCCCCTGGCGCTTCCGCATGTCCAACGACGTCTGGGGCACCCCGTCCGTCGTCGGCGACCTGGTCTACGTCACCTCCTTCGAGGTGCACGCCCTGGACGTGGCGACCGGCCGCCGCCGCTTCAAGACCCGGGACGTGGCCTGGTCGATGGCGGTGGCGGACGGCCGCATCCACGCCTCCGACGGCCCGACCCTCTTCGCGCTCGACGCCCGCGAGGGCACCGACCTGTGGCGCCTGCCCACCGACGCCTGGGTGTACTCCCTCAAGGCCGACCGGGGCACGGTCGTCACCGGCACGCGCGGGGGCGGCGTCCAGGCGTGGGAGGCCGCGACCGGCCGGAAGCTGTGGGAGCTCACCGGCTGCCAGACCGACTTCGAGTCGCCGGAGGCCGGACCGGTCGTCCACGACGGCACGGTGTACGTCTGGCAGGACGCCCGCCTGCGCGCCCTGGACGCCCGCAGCGGCGAGGAGCGCTGGTCGTACCCGATCGGCGACGCCGCCTCCTGCGGCGGGGTGCCGGTCCGCCCGGCCCCGGGCCCGGACGGCTGCGTGTACGTCTCCGCCGGCACCCGCGTCGTCGCCCTGGACGTGGGGAGCGGGCGCGTCAGGTGGCACTTCGAGGCCCCGGCGGTCTTCCTCTCCCCGCCCGCCTTCGTCCCCGGCCCGGCCGTCACCGGCGGCGGGGTCTACCTGGCCGACTACCTCGGCACGGTGTACGCCCTGGACGCCGCCGACGGCCGCGACCGCTGGCGCATCGCCACCGAGTCCCGCGCCTGTGTCGAACCGGTGCTGGTCGCCGCCGGCCACGTCCACGTCGGCAGCGGCAAGGGCCTGTACACCCTGGACGCGGTCACCGGCACGCCCAAGTGGCGCTTCCAGGCGGGCGGCGACATCGTGGGCGCGCCCGCGGTGGCCGAGGGCCGCATCCACTTCGGCTCCACCGACCACCTCCTGTACACCCTGAAGGCCGACGACGGCCGCCTGCGCTGGAAGCTGGCGACGGGCGGCGAGATCACCGGCTCCCCGGTGGTGAAGGACGGCATCGTGTACGCGTGCAGCAAGGACCGCTGCGTGTACGCGCTGGACGCGGAGAAGGGGACGGGGACGGCCCGCACGTCCTGACCGGCGGGGCCGGTGGGGCCGTGCCGGGCTTCGCCTGCGTCCAGGGGCAGGTGTCCGGCGCGGGGTCGGCCCTTCGGATCGTTCGGGGAGGAGGGACGGTCAGGCGGGCCAGACGGTGACCTGGAGGATGTAGACGCATTCGTGACGGGGGACGGTCAGGTAGAGGAACATCCCGCCAGGCACGTAAGCGGTCTGCACTCCCTCTCCGACGCCCCGATAGCCGCTGCCGTCCAAGTGCAGGGCCTCCGCGGCCCGTACGATCTCGTCGGCGCGCTTCTCCACCTCGGCGATGAACGCGGGTGGTGCAGGCGAGTCCCCGCCGACGACGTGCGTTTCGTCCGGATCGTACTCCCAGCGCCAGTCACTCATCGGCGAGCGACTTCCGGGCCCAGGCGTGCAGGGCGTGGATCTCGTCCATGGCGGCGCGCCAGGCCGGGTCGGACCGCTCCACGCTCTGTGCCGTGTACTCGGCCGCCCGCAGGCGTGCGGCTGTCACGGGAGTCCTCGCGATCTCGATGGCCACGGCCCACGTCTCCAGGAACTGGGTGATCGGGCCGAGGCTGCCGGTCCGCGCGGCGAGTGCGATGGCCTCGTCCTTCTGCCGTTCCATCTCGGCCAGCCGGTGCGGAGCGACCTGCGCGAGCGCGACGCGAAGGGCGGCCGGCGTCCGCTCGGGCCGGGGGATCAGCGGTCCACCGGGTTCGATGTGCTGCGCGGTCATGCTGCTCCTTCCGCGGGCTGTACCACGCTCACGGTACGACAGTGACGGAAGGGCACGCGCAGTGTTCGAGCAAAGCACGTGGCAGCCCTATGACATGTCTGTGACAGATCGCCGATACCGTGACGGCATGAACAGGCGCGGGCGAGCATTCAGGTTCACGGTGGTGTCGGCCCTGGCGGCCCTCGCCCTGACCGGCTTCTCCTCGGGGCGCGGGCACGGCGGCGGCCACGGGGGCGACGGCGGGGGAGGGGGCGGCTGCAGCAGCTCCGGCCAGGACCACGACGGTTCGTCGTCCTCGTCGGGCGGGGGCGGCGGCTCGTACCGGGACTACGACGATGACGACGACTACGTCAGCGACGGGACCGGCGGCACCGGCGGCAGCTCCAGCCGGTCGCACCTGCGGGACGCGGAGGCGGAACTGGTGAGCTGCGCGACGGCGACCAAGCCCTACGCCGTCGTGGAGGTCACCAACCCGAACGCGCGCGGGGGCACCTTCCGCGTACGCGTGGACTTCACGGACGACGAGACCCACCGCACCCTCGACTCCGTGTATCAGGACGTCACGCTGTCCGCCGCGGAGACCCGGACGGCCGAGGTCCCCTTCGACGGCTCCACGGCCGCGCTCGACCACTGCGAGGTCGTACCGGAGGCGGCACCGGTGAACTGATCAGCCCCGGTGACCGCGTGCCGTCCCGGCGAGGAACGCGGACCAGGCATCCGTACGGAAGAGCAGGACGGGACCGTCCCCGGCGTGCTTGGTGTCCCGGACCGGGACCACGCCGGGGAGGTTGGCGGCGACCTCGACGCAGTCGCCGCCGTCACCGTTGCTGTGACTGCTCTTCCGCCAGCGCGCGGCGCTCAAGTCAATGACGGTGTCTGTCATTTCGGTAGTCCTCAGCCGCTTCCTCGATCATCGCGAGGGACGCCTCCGGCGGCAGAGCGGCGGCCCTGAGCCGATCGTATGCCTTGCGATACTGCTTCACGAGAGGCGGTTCGTCGATGGTGTCGCCGCTGTACGGGGACTCCGTATAGATCAGCGGCGGGGCATCGGGGAACGTCATGACCTTGGCCGTTCCCTGCATGAGCGGATGCGCCCCGCGGTTCCACGGCAGTACCTGGGGAGTGATCCGGGGCCGCCGGGCCAGCTCCACCACGCGGTCCAGATGCTCGGCCATCTCCGCCGGCGGCAGGATCGGGTGCCGGATCAGGGACTCGTGGAGGACGACCCAGTACTCGGGAGTCGTGTCGTCGTCGAAGATCCGGGCGCGGCCGAGCCGGGCCCGCACCTTCTCGTCGGTCTTCTCCGGTGACTCCAGCGGGTGGGTGGCCCGGATGACGGCGCGGATGTACGGCTCGGTCTGGAGCAGGCCGGGGAAGAGGGTGGGACACCACTCCTCGATGCTCTCGGCGTGCCGCTCGGACTCCAGGACCTTCTCGAAGTACTTGGCGTGCCCCTTCCGCCGTGCCTTGCGCACGTCCTCGCAGCGCCGTGCGAAGAACCCGTCGGTGCCGAGCAACCGGTCCACGTGCTCGGCGAGATCGCGGGGCATGCGGCGCTCACCGCGTTCGATCTCGCTGAGGTGGCTCAGCCCGTAGAAGCTGCCCTCGGCCAACTGCTGGAGCGTCAGCCCGGCTTGCTCCCGTTTCCAGCGCAACTCCTTGCCGTAGAAGCTCGGGACGCTCTCCGACCCGTCGATGTCCTTGCGCCGCACCGCCGCTCACCACCGATTCCACAACTGCCGCGTGGGCTTCCGCCGTTCACGCGCGGGAAGCCGAAACGCTTCCACGGTACGCATCCGGACGCCAGGGTGTGACTGATCCATCACAGTCGGTACAGGAAAGGCGTACGTCCATGGAATCGCCCCAGGACCCCACCGGTGACCGTCCCACGGGGGACGAGACGTCCCGCTGCGCCGAGGAGCTCCGCGACGCCCTCGCCGCCCACGGCATCACGCTTCCGTCCCTCCGCGTGGACCTGCCGAGCTTCGCGGCGGCCTACCGGCCCCCGGCCGGGCTGATCGCACTCGGCAACTGCAACACCGCGACGGCCCGGCGGCTGGCGGCGGTGCTGCGGAAGGCGGCGCGGCGGTGACGGAGCGCTGCCTGCGGGTTTGGCTGCCCGCGCTGCCCAAGGCCCTGGCCGGGCTGCGCCGTTCCGTACGCGAGCGGTTCGGTGAGCCGTGCGACGACATCGAGTTGTGCGTCACGGAACTCGTCGGCGACGTCATCCGGCACGTGGGGGAGGGGACGTGGGTGCGGGTGGTGCGCGCGGACGGTGGCACGCGGATCGAGGTCACCGACCCTGATCCGCGGGCGCTTCCCGTCCTCCTGCGGGCGTCGGAGGAGGACGAGTCAGGGCGCGGGCTGGCGCTGCTGGACGCGGTGGCGTCGCGATGGGGGGTGCGGCAGGGGGCGGAGGGCAAAACGGTGTGGTGCGAGCTGGGCGGGCGCGGCGCGAAGGGCGGCCGGTGCGCGCTCGGGCCGGGGAACCGGTGATCCGGGCGACGGCGGGCGGCGGCCGGGCACCCCTCGGCCGCGGCGGCTCCCCCTCCGCGCCGCCGCGACCGCCTCCGGTGAGTCCGGCGCGCGGTCGCCTCGCTGGGCGCCTGGTGGGGCCGGTCCGGGGCGCGCAGCGTGGCTCTGCAGCGGGGAGGGAGCCGGGCAGGGGCATCGGCGGCCCACTCGGCTATTGCGGTGAGCGGCTTCGCTCCGGCGGGGACCGCGCAGGTGGCCAGGGCCAGGACGTACGACAGCGGGTGACGCCGGCTCCGGAGGCGGCGCGGGTCGGGCAGGCGGGACAGCCGGTCCAGCAGGTGGGGCGCTTCATCGGGGCGGGCTGGATCGGACACGGCGAGCTGAATATCAGCCCATACCGGCCCTGTCGAACCGGCCGCGAGAACGACGGCACCCTGCGCAGGGTGCCTCCTCACCCCCCTATCTCCACGCCGGGGCGCTGTCCGGATCGGTCCTGCGCGGGCGCGGAGGTGATTCAGCCGTCCACCTGCGCAACGAACGACTCCATATGCGTCGGCACTGACGCCACCAACGCGATCCATGAACCGTCTGCGAACACGAGCTCGAAGCGGCCTCGCTGGAAAACTCCCTTAGAGGCCGCACGGACCTCGAGGACAGTAGACCGCGGAGCCTCCCACTGCAGTTCGAACGCTCGATCGGTCTGCCAGAGTTTTGCGCGGTCTGCGAGCACGAGGATCCTGCGATCGGTGAACGCGACCGCCAGCGTCGAGGCGGGCAAACGCGCGGCAGCGTAGTGCGTCACCAGAAATTGCCCGGCCTGGCTCTCCCAGCCACCGTCCATGCCTTTGCCGTGGGCTGCCCGTGTAAGGGCATCGTCGATCGCCTGGTCGGCATTCTCCATGGTCCGTTCCAACCGGGTGGCGGACTTCGGGGCACTCGGCTGCAGGAACCTCTGTACAACCCTGGGAAGTCGAGCCTTGATCCGGCGCTCCAGCTCCGACTCCTGGGGGGCTGCGCGCAGCCAGACGGGCCGCTCTGGCACCCCGGGTGCCATTTCGCACTCGCAGAACGCGAGTAGCCGTTCCCCGTGCTGGAGGTGCGGTTGGACCTGATCTCGGCAGTCCTTGTTCATCCTGTGTGTCTCTCTGATCAGACGAGTGGTCAGCCGAAGGGGTTGTTCCGGAACCGAGGCTCCACCGTTTGCTGATCGTGGTTCGAGGGGTTGGCGATTCCCATTTCTTCGCGGGTGGGCGTGCTGGGATTGCGGTTCCCCGCCAGTCGGTCGTCGACTTCTTGTGCGCCGATGCCCGCAACTCCCACCAAGCCCTCCTGGGAAGTTTGCCCGACAGGGTCACCGGTGAGACCGACTGCGCCGAGTGCTGTTTTTCCGGTGTGTTTCACGACTCGGTGGGCCGCGAAGGCGGCCAGGGCCAGGACGTACGACAGCGGGTGATGCCGGCCCCTCAGGCGGCGCGGGTCGGGCAGGCGGGAACGCCCACCGGCTCTCATCGCACCGGACTTGAGCCGCCGTCGAGACCGGCGAGTGCTTCCACCAGCGTTCCCCAGCCCGCAACGGGAAAGAGGACCCTCACCCAGGAGCCGTCGTCGAAACCGATCTCATGGGTGCCGTGTTTCGCGCCGTTCCGCTTCCGGAACCACGTCACACGCCTCAGCGGCACACCCCACCCGTAGTGCGTCCCCGGCCCCGCCTTGTGC
Organism: Streptomyces sp. NPDC006134; assembly: GCF_040628835.1. Taxonomy (NCBI): domain Bacteria; kingdom Bacillati; phylum Actinomycetota; class Actinomycetes; order Kitasatosporales; family Streptomycetaceae; genus Streptomyces; species Streptomyces sp. NPDC006134. The sequence goes on from NZ_JBEXTV010000002.1 coordinate 239,695, forward strand.
CCGTTCGGAGACTTCTGGACGTGGACCACGTGCAGACCGCGGTCCCCGAGGAGGAGGACCGACACGAAATTGCTTCCTGCGCGGGGTTGCAGTGCACAAGCCAACTGCCCTGCAGCGCTCTCCCAGCCCCCGGACAGCGTCTGCTCTGCTCTTCCGCCGCGATCATCGAACGCGTCCACCACCGCGTTCACCGGATTCATGCGGTCCAGGAAACGCTCCGCCTTGGCCGCCCGATCCAGCCGGCGATCGGTGGCCGACCCGGCATCCGGGAACACGTCCGCCCTCAGGCGTCCCGGTGGTGTCGGCACCCCCTCACCGATCACCACGACGTGGGAGTCCACCAGCCGCTCCCCGGCGGGCAGGGCGGACGAGGCCAGCCCGCGCGCCTCACGAGCGACGGCGTGATGGTCGGGCCCGAAGACCCAGGCCTTGAAACCGGACCAGGAAAGCACCGCGGAGAACTGCACCCGAATACTTCTTTCACTGCCTCACCGGGTGAACTCCCGGCATCTCATTCTGTCATCGGGGTCTTGAGGGTGCGGGTGCCTCGTGCGTTCAGACGTCTCCTTGGTCAAGGCCGGTCGTCCCAGCGGCCTTCTGCCGCCACTCGGCGGGCCGGCAGGGCCGTCACCGCGCGCCCAGCTCCTCGTAGTGGTCGCACAGGGTGTTCAGGACGCGGGCCAGGCGCCGGGCGTGGCCGAGTTCGCCGCCGTACCGGGGTGTCGGTTCCGTCCGGAGCTTGCCGCGGGCCTCTCCGGCGCAGGCCAGTGCGCAGTACTTCCGGATGCTGGAGTCGGGCAGGTCGCAGGCCGCTGCCTCCACTTCCCGGACGAGCAGCTCCAGGTGGCCGCGCAGTCTGGCGGTGACCGCGTCCAGTTCCCTCGCGGCCGGGGGCAGTTCCACCGCCAGGGCGTCGGGAGTCACCAGAAGGGAGGCCGTCTCGCGCATCAACTCCAGGTCGACGGGCGCGGTTTCGCTGTGCTGACGTGCGGTGCTCACCGGTCTTCCGCCTGTTCGTCCCGGTGGCGCGGGCACGCGCACGGCGGGAAGCCGGAGTGCAGCGGCGGCGGTCCCGTCCGGTCCGTCACGCTGACGGTGCCGCGGTCTTCGACGACCGCGCCGTCGGCGTCGACCCGGTAGACGCGCAAGGTCATCTTGGCGCCGCGCTTTTCGCGGGCTGTAGCTTTCATCTGTCGACGCTCCCTCGTTGAGCGTTGGCCGCGCCCCGGGGCCGTTCGCCCGGCAGCCGGGTCAGGCCCCGCACTCGCTTCGTCGAGTGCGGGGTCCCGTGTGCGGCGAGTGGATGGTGGTGGGGTTCAGGCTCCGGCCGTCAGCCGGCGGCCCGGGTGTCCGACGTTGACCACGAACGCGCGGTGCGCGGCGAGCCAGCTGTCGAGCCGGACCTGTTCCGCGTCGCGCAACCCGCACATGCGGTGCGTCGGAGTGACGATGCCCTGCGCCTTTCCGGTTTCGATGAGCGCGGCGAGTGCCGCCCATCCCGGGCGCTGTTCGATCGGCTCGGAGATCCTGACGTGATCGACGAACTCTCCGGCCGACGTCCAGTCACGGGCACTCGCGTACCTACGCAGGTCGGTGAGTATCCGCTCGGCGGCTCCTGCCGGGGCACACGCGTACAGGACCACGCTGACGCGCTGGATGCCACCGTCGGCCGCGGTGGCGAGGGCCCGGCGCCGGGCCCGTTGGGCTGGTGTCCTCCGCATGCGGCAACGGTCTCGCTACAGCGAGTCGGCATGAAGAAGCGCCCCGTACGACTTCGCGGATCCGTCAATCCGCGAGCCGTACGGGGCGCGGGGCTGTAGAGGTCGACGAACTGTCAGGTAATACGTGGCATACGAGCGTTGCTCACCGATTCCCCGGGCGCCGTTACCACTGTTACGAGTTACAGAGCGGTTTTTGCCGTGGCCGGCAGAAATCCGGACGCACTTCCGGCCGGGGTCACCCCGATCAGTTCAGACACGCGCCGCAGCCGCGCCGTGGAGGCTTTGCCCACCTTCTGCACGATCACGCTCGGCAGGGCCTGGTGACGTCCCCACTCGGGCGCCTCCAGCAGGGCCTGCTCCAGGGTGTCCAGCGCCGCGTCCCACATCTTCGCGTCCGCCTGTGCCATGGCCTTGTCCATGGCGTACCGGTTCCGGGCCGCACCCGACAGGGCCTGAAGGTCATTGTCGTGCAGGCCGTCGATCAGGGTCAGCGCCTTGCCGGTCTGACCGAGCGCCACGTTGATTCCGACAGCCTGGGTGGTGGCCGACACCGGGCCGAACAAGGTGCCATGGGCACGGTGTTCGGCGCCCATCCGCACCCCGGTCGCATGGGACTGGGAGAGGTAGTCGGCGGCCCGGTCCTTGTCGCCCATCCGGGAGGCGACGACCGCGGCGAAGTTGACGTGGGAACCGTACGCGACCAGCTCCTCCTTCGTGGCACGGGAGAACCGGGGTTCGATGTCCACAGCCGCCTTCTCCGCCAGCGCCAGGGCCTCCGCCAGTCGCGCGTCCCGCAGATACACCCAGGCACGCCCGGAGGCGACCAGGGCCTGCCGCAGATCGTCGGCCGCGTTCTGCGCCGCCATCTGTGCCTGTCCGATCGCCGCATACGCCAGGTCCCGGCCACCCATCAGGTTCGCCACGTACCCGGCAAGCCGGTAGGCGTCCGACAGGACACCCCATGCGGCGGCCTGCTCACCGACGGGCTGCTCGCGCAGACGGGCCGCCGCCGAGGTGATGAACGGAGCCGCGACCGCCCCTGCTTCGGCGTAGCGGCCGGCCCAGTACAGATCCCATGTCCGCGAGGTGATCTCGGCGAGGTCTTCGAGGGTGGCCGGGTCCGCGTCGTCGGGAAGGAGGCCGGCGGCCGTGTCGTGGACGGCGCGGGACAGGGCGCGCATCATGGCGCGGTCCTTCTGTTCCATGGCGCGGCGCGGGGCCTGCTGCCCGAGGATGACGGAAGTGTCGACGCCGAACGCGGCAGCAATCTTCATGAGCGTCTGAAGGGTGAGCCGCTTGTCCTGCTCGGCCTGCTGGATCGTGGGCAGCGACAGCCCGGTCATCTCCGCGAGATCACTCTGGCGAATTTCCCGCCCGCGAAGGATCTTGATGCGCTCGCCTGTGGTGTAGTCGCTCCATCGGGGCATACCGGTACCTCCTAGCGTCCACTAGGAACGTTACTCCCCATGAGGTTTCCCTCTATGGTCCTTGCGCCGAATTCCGCCGCAGAGCCGCGGTGTCGGGACAGCCCAGACGCCACAGCCGCCGTGCGCCGTACTCGATGCATGCCCCACCGGCGTCATGACGACCATCCGGCTCCCCAAGCCGATGATCACCGCTCTGGAGTTGCTCTCCTTTTCGGATGAGCAGTTCCAGGCGACCGGGACCAGTTCCCGGACTTGGGACGCCGGACAGTCACTGTCACCAAACGGCTGTTCTTGTCCTGAGGCGGAGGCTCAGCGTGAGCTTCCGGTCGGGTGCTCCTCGGGTGGTTCGGAGGGGCCGACGAGCCGCAGGGCGGGGCGCGGTGGGCAACGGCGGTCCCACCGCCGGGCCCGGCTTCCACCAGGTGAGGGCTCTTGCCGGAGATGCGCTTGAGTGCTTGGAGGACGAGATGTGCTTTCTCCTCGCCGTGCACGTTGGCCGCCACATCGATGCAGGGGCGGCAGTCTTCAAGGCCCAGGGAGGTTTCACCGCCTCGCCGAGGCCCGGGTGTTCAGACTGCTCCGGTGCCGTGAGGCCGGCCGGACACGCCTCGGCCGCGGCGGCTCCCCCTCCGCGCCGCCGCGGCCGGTCCCCCTGCGGAGCCGGTCCCCGTCAGACCGGCTCGTCGGTGGCGTGGACGTTGTCGGTGGTGGCGTCGCCGGTGGTGCTCGCGGCGGTGGGCTTGAGCGGCTCGCTGGTGGCGTGCACGTTCTTGACGGCGAGGGGCTCGCCGGTGGCGTGGACGTTGTCCGTGGTGGCGTCGGCGGCCGGCTCGTCCGTGGCGTGGACGTTCCCGTTGGTGTTCGAGGTCATCTGCTCGGCTCCCCTGTGGTGTCGGTGCGTCGGAAGGACGGGGACCGCCCGGCAGCACCCCCGCGGCTGCCGGGTCGGACCCCCGTCGGGCCGGTACACCATAGAGGTCCGGCCGCCGGCCGATTCGCCTGCCCCCTGTTGCCCCCCCACGAGGCTCCCCCCGAGGCGACGACTCGACATGATTGAGGATGCCGGGAGGCGATAAACGAACGATGAACGCCCGCCGCCCAGGCGGACGGTGCCGCCGGGTCAGGCCACGGACGCCGGCGCCAGCAGGCTCCTGACCTCGTCGGTCTCCGGCGCGCCCAGGGCCTCGAAAATCTCCAGGGCCTCGCGCCAGCAGACGTGGGCCCGGTCGCGCTGGCCGATGCCGTTGAGGGCGCGTCCGAGGACGGTGAGGACGTTGCCGTGGCGCCAGTCCCCGCCGATGCCGCGCAGCAGCGCGAGCGCCGCCTCGGCGTTGGCCGCGGCCCCCGCCGGGCGCCCGGCGGCCAGGTCCAGCTCGGCGAGCCGGAACAGCGTCATGCCCTCCCACAGGCGCTGGCGGCTGCCCCGGAACACGCTCAGGGCCCGCTCCAGGCACTCCGTCGCCTCGGCCAGCCGCCCGCTCTGCGTGAGCGCGAGGCCCAGCGCGTACCGGCCGTTGGCCCCCTTCAGGGCGTGGTTCATGTCGTCGTACATCGCCGCGCCCTGCCGGGCCAGGGCGACCGCGCTCTCGGTGCGGCCGGTGGCCAGGTGGATGCGCGACAGGTTGCACAGCGCGCTGGCCTCGCCCGGACGGTCGCCCAGGGCGCGGAAGTCCTCGATGGCGCGGTTGAAGTGCGCCTCGCCCTCCTCGTGCCGGCTCTGGTAGAGCGCGACCACGCCGCTGATGTTGGCGGCCCAGCACCCGGTGAGCGGGTCGGCGGCGGTGCGGGCCAGCTCGGCGGCGCGCTCGGCCTCCCGCAGGGCCACGTCGAAGCGGCTGCCGGAGATGTGGTGGACGAAGGCCAGCGCCGTCAGGGCGCGCGCCTCCGCGCGCGGGTCCCCCGCCTCCCGCGCGGCGTCCCGCAGCAGCGTGGCGACCGCCTCGTACTCCTTGGAGTTGGCGCCCGACTCGGCCAGGTCGACGGCCGCCCACAGCATGTCGACGGCGCGCCGCAGGGTGCCGGGCCGGGCCGCCGCCTGCCGCGCGCAGGCCAGCAGCGAGACCGCCTCCGCGTACAGCCACTCCCGGGCCGCGTGCCGGTCCGCGAACGCCAGCCCCGGATGGTCGGTGCGCTCCAGGTGGTCCACCAGCCGGTCCCCGGGGCGCTCGATCAGGTAGACCCCGGCGACCGTGGAGAGGTGGAAGTCCACCAGCCGCGACAGCGCCGCCTCGCGCTCGCTCGGCGGCTGCTCGTCCCGTTCGGCGCACGCACGCGCGTAGAGCCGTACGAGGTCGTGGTAGCGGTAGCGGCCGGGCGCCGCCGATTCGAGCAGGGACATGTCGACCAGGGACTCCAGCAGGTCCTCGGTCTCCTCCGCCGGCAGGTCCAGGACGGCCGCCGCCGCGGCCAGCGAGATGTCGGGGCCGTCGGCCAGGCCCAGCAGCCGGAAGGCGCGCGCCTGGGCCGGTTCGAGCTGGCCGTAGCCGAGTTCGAAGGTGGCCTTGACGGCGAGGTCGCCGGCCTGGAGTTCGTCCAGGCGGCGGCGTTCGTCGGCGAGCTTGGCGGCGAGGACGGAGACCGTCCAGGTGCGGCGGGCCGCCAGGCGGGAGGCGGCGATGCGGATGGCCAGCGGCAGGAAGCCGCACGCCGCCACCACGTCCAGCGCGGCCTGGCGTTCGCTCGCCACCCGCTCCTCGCCCACGATCCTGGTGAAGAGGGCCAGCGCCTCGTCGGGGGACATCACGTCCAGGTCGACCAGGTGGGCCCCGGCCAGGCCGACCATGCGGACGCGGGAGGTGACGAGGGCGGCGCAGCCGTCGGTGCCGGGCAGCAGGGGGCGGACCTGGGCCGCGTCGCGGGCGTTGTCGAGCAGGACGAGGACGCGGCGGCCGTCGAGGACGGAGCGGTACAGGGCCGCCCGTTCCGCCAGGGAGTCGGGGATCGCCGAGTCCGCCGTGCCGAGCGCGCGCAGGAAGGACCCGAGCACCGTCTCCGGTTCCGCCGGCCTCGGGCCCGTGCCCTGGAGGTCGACGTACAGCTGCCCGTCGGGGAAGGTGGGCCGCGCCTGGTGGGCGACGTGGACGGCGAGGGTCGTCTTGCCGACGCCGCCGATGCCGGCCAGCGCGGACACCGCCATCACCCGGCCGTCGGCACGGGCGAGCACCTCGCTCAGTTCCCGTACGAAGCCCGCGCGTCCGGTGAAGTCCGGTACGGTCGCGGGGAGCTGGGCCGGGCGGACCGGCGCTGCGGCCGGTTCGGCGGCCGGTGCCGACGGCTCCGCCAGGCCAGGGTCCGCCCGGAGGATGCGCTGCTGGAGTTCCCGCAGCCCCGGGCGTGGGTCGACGCCGAGCTCGTCGGCGAGCAGCCGCCGGGTGTCGGCGTACACCGCGAGGGCCTCCGCCTGGCGTCCGCTGCGGTACAGCGCCAGCATCAGCAGCTCGCGGAACCGCTCCCGCAGCGGGTGCGCCGCCGTGAGCGCGGTCAGTTCCGAGACCGCCTCCGCGTGGCAGCCCTGCTCCAGGTCCATGTCCAGGCGGGATTCGAGGAGCTGGAGCCGCCACTCCTCCAGGCGGACCCGCTGGGCCTGGGCGTAGGGGCCCGGCACGCCCGCCAGCGGTTCCCCGTCCCACAGCTCCAGGGCCCGGCCCAGCAGCTCCCGGGCGCGGCACAGGTCGCCGGCGGTGCGGGCCTTCTCCGCCTCGGCGGCCAGGTCCTGGGCGGCGGCCAGGTCGAGGGCGCCCTCGACCAGCCCGCGTACGGCGTAGCCACCCGACTCGCTGACCAGGACGCCTGGGTCCAGCACCTTGCGCAGCCGCGACGCGTACGTCCGTACCGCCGCCAGCGCCTGTGACGGCGGGTCCTCGCCCCACAGGGCGTCGATCAGCTCCGCCGCGGTGGCCGTGCGGCCCTCGCGCAGCAGCAGGGCGGCGAGCAGGGCGCGCTGCTGGGGGGAACCGGTGGCGACCGGTTCGCCGCCGCGCCAGGCGCGCACCGGGCCGAGCACGCCGAAGCGCAGGGCTGCCCCCGGCTTCTCCGGGGAGCCGGGGCCTCGCTGCTCCGGTACGCGCGGTACACCGTCCATGCCGTCCCCCTAGACATCCTGAGCAACTACGTCAGTTTGCCTTGTTCATGGCGACTCCGTCAGCCGTGCGAGACCCCGGTCACAGGCGGGGCGGGGGGAGGGCACAAGGTCTGCACATCCTCTTCGCACGGACACGGACAAGCGGAGGGGGGAGTGGCCGGCCGTCAGCGGTCCAGGTCCACGCGGACCGTCATCAGGTGCGTGCCGAACGCCCTGACCGCCGCGCTGTTGAACCGGGGCAGGGTGCGCAGGCGGGCGACCGGGTCGTCGTCGGGGAGCGGGTGCGCGGTGCCGGTGTGCCAGCGGCCCCCGATCCGCACCCGCACCCGCGGGTCCGCGCGGATGTTGCGGACGTACTGCGACCGCTCGCCGAACTCCGACACCAGCCAGAAGGAGTCCCCGACGCGGCGTCCGCCCACCGGGGTCCTGCGGGGCAGGCCGGAGACGCGGCCGGTGGTCTCCAGCACCGTCTGGAAGGGGAGGCGGCGCAGCAGCGGGTTGGCGACCCGGCGCTGGAAGGTGGTGGCGGCGCGGAACCGGAGGTCGGCGAGGTCGGGCATGGCCCCCACGATCGCGGTCCGCGCGCGCCTCCGGAACGGCTCCCGGCGCTGTGTGGCGCAGCTCACACGGGAAAAATGGAATCGGGCATTCCGGGCGGCGCTGCGATTCCCGCATTCCTCGTGGAGGTCGCACGGCCTTGCAAGTGTGAACCGTCGGATAATTCTGGCCGTATGATCCATGGAGGTTTCTCGGATCGACTTGCGAATCCCAGGTATCCCAAGGGTTTCCGTCTTCTGACTTCTCACCCCTTCCATGGAAATCGCACAATTTACCGTCCTGTGCCATGACACAGGCGGTAACGCGGCCCCCGGTCGGCGACGAGGCCGACGGCGTACGGGGCAAAGGGCTCGGCGGGAACTCCGTCGGCCTCCTCGGCAGCGCGGTGATCGGCGTCTCCACGGTCGCCCCGGTGTACTGCCTCACCTCCACCCTCGGCTCCACCGCCGGCGAGGTCGGCGTCCAGCTCCCGGCGATCTTCCTGGTCGGGTTCCTGCCGATGCTGCTGGTCGCCTTCGCCTACCGGGAGCTGAACAAGGCGGTGCCGGACTGCGGCACCTCCTTCACCTGGACGGTGAAGGCCTTCGGGCCGAGCGTCGGCTGGATGTGCGGCTGGGGCCTGGTGATCGCCACGGTGATCGTCCTGTCCAACCTCGCCGGTGTCGCCACCTCCTACTTCTGGCTGCTGGCCGGTGAGCTCACCGGCAGCGACGCGGTCGCGGACCTGGACGGCAACAAGGCCGTCCACATCGTGACCTGCCTGGCGCTGATCGCCGGCGCCACGGCGGTCAGCTACCGGGGCATGACGGCGACGAAGGGCGTGCAGTACGCGCTGGTGGCACTCCAGCTCGTGGTGCTCGCCCTTTTCGTCGTCTTCGCCTTCGGCAAGGCCGGCTCCGGGTCCTTCCCGGGCCACCTGGACTTCTCCTGGTCCTGGCTGAACCCCTTCGAGGTCGGCTCGTTCGCCACCTTCAGCGCCGGCCTCTCCCTGTCGATCTTCATGTACTGGGGCTGGGACGCCTGCCTGACCGCCAACGAGGAGACCGTCGGCAGCGAGAAGACCCCGGGCCGCGCCGCCCTGATCTCCATGGTCGTGCTGGTCGGCTCCTACCTGGTCACCGCCGTCGCCGCCCAGATGGCCGTCGGCTCGGGCACCGAGGGCCTGGGCCTGGCCAACCCCGAGACCTCCGACAACGTCTTCGCCGCCCTCGCCGGCCCCGTCATGGGCGACGGCCTCGGCATCCTGCTCTTCGTCGCCGTGCTCGCCTCGGCCGCCGCCAGCCTCCAGACGACGTTCATCCCGGTGGCCCGCACGGTCCTCGCCATGGCCGCGTACGAGGCGCTGCCCGCCTCCTACGCCCGCGTGCACGAGAAGTTCCGCACGCCGGGCCGCGCGACCGTCACCGCCGGTGTCGCCACGGCCGTCTTCTACACGGTCATGACCCTCGTCAGCGAGCACGTCCTCGTCGACACGATCTACGCGCTCGGCCTGATGATCTGCTTCTACTACGCGCTGACGGCCTTCGCCTGCGCCTGGTTCTTCCGGGGCGAGCTGACCCGCTCCGCGCGCGACGCGTTCTTCAAGGGCGTCCTGCCGCTGCTCGGCGGCGTGAGCCTGACCGCCGTCTTCTGCAAGACGCTGTACGACATGTGGAACCCCGAGTACGGCAGCGGCTCCTCCGTCTTCGGCGTCGGCTCCGTCTTCGTCATCGGCGTCGGGCTGCTGCTGCTCGGCCTGGTGATCATGCTGGTGATGCGGCGCCGCAGCCCGGCCTTCTTCCGCGGCGAGGTCCTCACGACCAGCACGCCCGCGCTGGTCGTGGAGGACTGAGACCCGCGGGACTTTCCTACCGGCGGCCCAGGAAGATCGGGTTGGTGAACGCCGCCAGCGCCCCCGGCACCGGGCCCGCCGCCGCCTCGTGCCGCAGCTCGGCCCGGACGTAGGCCGCGTACGAGGCGGTGGTCCGCCACTCGACGGTGCCGGAGCCGGAGACCGGCAGCGGGGCGCTGGTGTGCAGGACGCCCTGGTCGGTGACGAGGCGGACGGTGCAGCGGGGCGCCCCGGCCACCTCCAGCCGGACGGTGACCGGGGCGTCGCGCTCCACCCGCAGCCGCCCGCCGATCCCGGCGTGCTCGCCCCGCGGGCCCGACGCCGTGAAGGACAGCGACACCTTCGCCGACTCGGCGACGTAGGACCGCCCGGCCCGGATGCCCTCCTGGATCGCCTCCCGGCTCAGGTCGTCGGCGAGGACGACGGTCTGCGGCAGCCCCACCACGTCCGGGTCGCGGTGGGCGTCGCTGCTGCCCATCGCCGGGATCCAGCCGTCCCGGCCGCCTTGCACCGACGCCACGAGCATGCCGTCCCAGTCGGCCAGCGCCACCTCGTCGTCGGGCGTGTACGGCCCGTTCCACACCTCCACCGCGTCCGCCTCGCCGAAGCCGAACTTCCAGGTGCAGCCGATGCAGGTGGCGTGCGGGTGGGCCGGGACCACCAGGCCCCCGGCCCGCCGGATCTGCCGGGCGAACCGGCCGAAGCGGTTGTCGCGGGCCCGGTAGCGCCAGTCGACGAAGGTGCCCGGATCGGTGCCGAGGGCCACCACGTGCCCGTTGCGGGTCGTCACCTCCTCGCCCAGCATCACCAGCAGGTCGTCCCCGGCCACGTCGGCCCAGTGGGCGTGCGCGGAGTGGGTGTTGTGCTCGGAGGAGTTGATGAAGTCCAGCCCCGCCGCCCGCGCGAGCGCCGCGATCTCGGCCGGGGTGCGGCGGCCGTCGGAGTACCACGAGTGCAGGTGGCAGTCGCCCCGGTACCAGGCCCGTCCCCGGCCCTTCGCGCGGGACGGCGGGTACACGGGGGTGCGGGCCTCACCGGGCTCCCCGTACGTCAGCGTGACCGTGAGCTCGTACGACAGCCCCTGCGGGGCCACCGTGTACGGCCCGAGCACGATGTGCCAGGTGCCCGGCCGCACCGGTCCGGGGAGGTAGCCGGGGGTCGCGTCGTCGGCGCGGACGAAGAACTCCGTGCGCGCCCCGCCCGACCAGCCCCGGAAACCCCGGCCGCCCAGCTCGGTGCCGCGCTCGTCGAACAGGCCGATGTCGAGCGCGTTGCCCGGCGTGCCGGCCGGCACGGACGGCCGGTCGTAGGTGTAGGCGACCTTGATCTCCCGTACCCCCGAGGGGACTTCCACGGGCACGTACACGAAGTCCGGCGACCCCGGGGGCAGGGTGCCGCGCACCGTCTTCGTCTCGCTCGTCCCGCTCGCCTTGCTCGTCCCGCTCGTTCCTTCCGTCTCCCGGTCCCGGCCCTCGGCCGACGCGAAGTTCACGGTTCCCAACGTAAGCGCGGCGGCGGCGCCCGTCACGAACACGGCGCGTCTGCCGATCCCGGTGTGGTCCTCGCACATGCTGCTGCTCCCGAGGTGTCGTGGCGACCTGGCATGGGTGGTGCAGGGCTGGCATGAGTGGTGCAGGGGTGGCGCGGGTGGTGCAGGGGTGTGCGCGCAACCCTGGTATTGAGCCGTGAACAGCCGGGCAAGGGAAGGGGTCCGGCAGTTGACCGGGATCGGGAGGGAGCGGGGCACCGGGAGGGAGCGGGGCACCGAGAGGGGGCGGGGCACCGGAAGGGAGCGGGGGGGTGCCTCTATGTCCTTCGTCAAGCGAGTCGAGGGCTTCTCGGTTCGTAGAAGGTTCCGTCGCGGAGCATGGCGAACAGGACGCTGATGCG